>JACRJM010000001.1 GCA_016219965.1 Candidatus Schekmanbacteria bacterium | reverse complement strand
CCGTTTTTCCCGTGAAGGTCGGAACCCTTTCCATGCATACCCTTTCCTGCACGGATATGAGGCTGATACCGGAAATCTATGAGTGTGGATTTACTTGAGGTCGCCCTGAATATTACGCTTCCGCCGTCACCGCCATCCCCTCCGTTAGGGCCTCCGAAGGGAACATATTTTTCGCGCCTGAAACTTGCGCACCCGTTGCCACCATCACCGGCTTTTACAAATACCTTTGCCGAATCGATAAACACAGGGAGGTTATGTTAAATACTTTGTTCTGGATAGACGCTGATCTGTTTCTTATCTTTTGTTACCCATTCAAATGCAACCGTGCCGCTTATTTTTGCAAACAAAGTGTCATCCTTCCCTCTGCCTACATTCTTCCCAGGGAGGAATTTTGTGCCCCGCTGCCTTACTAAGATTCCGCCGCCATTAACCTTCTGTCCGCTGAATCTCTTAACGCCTAAACGTCTTCCAATGCTATCGCGTCCGTTTGTGGAACTGCCGCCGGCTTTCTTGTGTGCCAATTTATACCCTCACTTTTATTGCTTAACAGACTATTTCTTTAATTTTGAGAACCGTGAAAAACTGCCTGTGGCCTTTTTTCCTGCGATATTTTTTTCTTCTTTTATATTTAAAAACTATTACCTTCTTGTCCTTCCGGGTCTCTACAAGCTCCGCCTGCACTTTCACATTCTCTATGAATGGACTGCCGATGCGTGTTGACTGCCCGTCATTTAAAAGAAGAACGTCATTTAATTCAATAATATCTCCCGCATTCCCTAATATCTTTTCAACCTTAATGGAATCGCCGGGAGAAACTGAGTATTGTTTCCCGCCAGTTTTTACAACTGCATACACGATGCCTTCCTCCTCTTTCAATTTGAAAAGCGTATTTATCTATAAGTTAAGACAAAAGTCAAGGATTTTTAAAAAAATATGCAATTTCAGACAAATAGTAAAAAACAAGTCCTTTCATCTCTATCTACCATAAGCTTGACAATGGCTGAAGCTTCGTAATAAATACAGCCATTCATTATTATATGAAGCATTTATGAGGCGGATCAGGAAGATGGCTGTAAAATCTGAATTTAAAAAAATTGCCGTAATCGGCATAGGGATGATCGGCGGCTCAATTGCTATGGCTGTAAGGAAGAAAATCCCTGAAGCAGAGATTACCGGCATTGATACTGACAGCCGCTCACTCTCTTATGCATTGAAAAACAAATTCATACACAAGGGAATGAAACCATCAATCAGCAATTACAAACTTCTTTCTGATTGCAGCATCATCGTCATTGCGGGACCGGTAAATATGATAGCGGAAACTGCGGTTTCAGTCCTGCCATATCTCTCAGATAAAACAATTTTAACAGACACCGGAAGCGTTAAGGAGAAAATTGTAAGAGAGATTGAAAAAAAATGCGGTAAAAAATCCAGGTTCATAGGGAGCCATCCGCTCGCAGGGGTAGAAAACTCAGGAATAACAGCAGCAAGCAACACAATAATCGAAGGGAAGAAGGTGATCATCACGCCTTCCGCGGGAACGCCATCAGGAATTCTTGCAGCTACAAAAAAGTTCTGGTCAGCAATAGGGATGAAGCCAGTAGTCACATCGCCTGAAGAACATGACACCCTTCTTGCAGTGACAAGCCATCTTCCCCATGTTCTCGCTTACCTTCTCATGAACACTATAAGCTCAACCAAAAGACAAAGTATAGACCCGCTTACTTTTGCAGGGTCAGGATTTAAGGATTTTACCCGTATCGCAAAAAGCGACCCTGAGCTTTGGGCACAGATTGTCCTTGCAAACAGAGAGCAGGTGCTTGATGCCATCAGTAAATTTGAAAAGAACCTTTCAGAACTAAGAAGAGCAATAAAGAAATCTGATGCCGGCTTTATAAAACATGAGTTCCGGAAGGCCCGGGAGCTGAGGAAAAAAATCAAATGAAAGAGGAAATAAAAAAAATAAACGGCGGCGTCAAGGGACTGAGGGGAGACATAACTGTCCCAGGCGACAAGTCCATCACCCACAGGGCAATTATCTTTTCCTCCATAGCAGAAGGGAAATCCAGGATAAGCGGCATATCGCTCGGCATGGACTGCCTCTCAACAGTCGGCGCTTTTAAAGAGATGGGGATCAAAATCGACATCAAGGGGACTGAAGCGGTTATAGAAGGCGATGGATTCCGCGGACTAAAAGAGCCTGACAATGTAATTGATGTAGGCAACTCAGGCACCAGCATAAGGCTGCTTACAGGACTTCTTTCTGCGCAGGATTTCATAAGCGTTCTCACAGGGGACAGCTCCATAAGAAGAAGGCCTATGGAGCGCGTAATTTCTCCAATGAATCTCATGGGGGCAAAAATCTATGCCCGTGAAAATGGGACAAAAGCCCCCATAACAATAATCGGAGGAAAGCTTAAGCCAATAGATTATGCCTCACCTGTTGCAAGCGCACAGGTAAAGTCTGCCATAATCCTCGCTGCACTCCAGACCAAAGGGAAGACGACTATAAAAGAGCCTCTGCTTTCACGGAACCACTCGGAAAAGATGCTCCGGCATTACGGCGCTGATATTTCTGCAAAAGGAACAACTGTCACAGTAACCGGCGGCAAGCCGCTTCATGCATGCGATTTCACTGTGCCGGGAGACTTTTCGTCAGCAGCATTTATGATCGCCGCTGCAATGATAATGAAAAGCTCAAGGCTCCGCATTCTCAATGTGGGCATTAACCCTACCCGCACCGGATTTTTGACAGCTCTCTTAAAAATGGGCGGACGCGTAAAGATTGTAAATAAAAGGATGAGCGGCGGAGAGGCATGCGCTGACATAATAGCTGAAAATTCGAAGCTCAAAGGCATAAACTTCCCGGCTTCACTTGTCCCTTCCACAATAGACGAGTTCCCGATATTCTTCATTCTCGCAGCATTAGCTGACGGAGTAACAACTGTAAAAAGAATAGAAGAACTGCGCCACAAGGAAAGCGACAGGATTGCAGGCATGGCCGAAGGATTGCGAAAAATGGGAGTTAAAGTTGAAGACGGCCCGGACTGGATAAGAATAGAAGGAACAAGGAAACTCGTGGGTACAGCAATTAATGCAAACCTTGACCACAGGATTGCAATGTCATTTTCTATAGCCGGGCTTATTGCCGAGGGACAGACAACCATACGCGGGACTGAATGCATAAAAACATCATTTCCCGGTTTCTATGAAATATTGAAAAATCTCACCGGCGGAAGATAACAAATTGGTTAAACGAAAAAAACTCATAATAGCAATAGACGGCCCCGCAGGAGCCGGTAAAAGCACAATCGGGAAACTCATCGCCTCAGAATTAGGTTATGTCTATGTTGACACCGGTGCTTTATACAGGGCTATTGGATATCTTGCCATTGAAAACAAAATAGATATGAGCTCAGAAAAAGCATTGACAGAATTGGCATTAAATACTACTCTCGCCTACGAACAAACGAAGGGAGGCACCCGCCTGATAGCAAATGGCGAAGACGTCAGTGGTAAAATAAGGACACAGGAAGTATCTCTTGCCGCATCTAAAGTTTCTTCCTATGAAGGTGTAAGAAAAAGCCTGCTCGATATACAACGTGGCATAGGGAAAAATGGCGGTATTGTTTTAGATGGCAGGGACATTGGCACTGTTATTTTCCCTGATGCAGAAATAAAGTTTTTTCTCGATGCCAATTCTGCAGAAAGAGCAAACCGGCGATATAAAGAACAGGTATCGCGGGGAGAAAAAGTTGATGCAAAACGGGTACTTGAGGAAATGAACAAAAGAGACCGTGATGACAGCTCCCGTGAATGTGCACCACTCAAAATTGCAGATGATGCAATTTATATTGACACAACAGGAAAAAATGTGACAGAAGTTCTCGCAGAAACACTAAATTATATTGAGAAGCAACTCAGTGAATTAAGTAACTGAGAAAAAATACGCAAGGAGGTAGTAAAGAATTTATGGATGCAGTTAGAGAAGATTCTTTGGATCTTAGCACGGATGAAGAAATAAAAGAGTTGAGCAGGGAGGAGATGGAACTGCTTTATGCCGACACACTGAAGGATTTCCAGGAAGGGAATGTGATAACAGGCATCATAATTGCCATACAGCCTGAATATGTCACACTTGATGTGGGCTACAAGTCAGAAGGGATTGTCCCGACGCATGAGTTCCGAAGTGAAGCAGGAGATATGCCGAAGCTCAATGTTGGAGATAAGGTTGATGTCTATCTTGACCTCATAGAGGACCAGGACGGACAGATAGTTCTCTCCAGAGAAAAAGCACAGAAGGTCAAGGTATGGCAGACCCTCATAAAAGCATACGAAACTAATGAAGTGATACAGGGGAAAGTCATGTCGCGCATCAAAGGAGGCATGACAGTTGACATCGGGATAAAGGCGTTCCTGCCGGGTTCCCAAATAGACCTGCGTCCCGTAAAGAACATGGACGACCTTTGCGGAAGGACATATGATTTCAAGATAATCAATGTTAACCACAAAAGAGGGAACATAGTAATCTCGAGACGCAAGATTCTTGAAGAAGACCGAGAGAAGAAAAAAGCCTTTACCATGGAAAAGATAAAGGAAGGGGAAGTCATAAAAGGGATAGTTAAGAACATAACTGAATACGGTGTGTTCATTGATCTCGGTGGTATTGACGGACTTCTCCATATCACAGATATGACATGGGGAAGGATAAACCATCCCTCAGAGATGTTCAAACTTGGAGATGATGTTACTGTAAAGATACTTAAGCTTGATCGCGATTCTGAGAAAGTATCGCTCGGGCTTAAACAGATAACAGAGAATCCATGGAATGAGGTTGAAGCAAAGTACCAGATAGGGACAAAAGTAAAAGGGAAGATCGTAAGCATTGCTGATTATGGTGCCTTCGTCGAGCTTGAAAAAGGCGTTGAAGGTCTTATCCATATATCTGAAATGTCATGGACCAAGAAGGTAAGACACCCGTCCAAACTCCTTGCTGTCGGCGATATCGTAGAATCCATAGTTTTAAGCGTTGACAAGGAAGGCAAAAAAATATCACTGGGTCTCAAACAGTGTGAACCGAACCCATGGGATCTGATAGAGAAAAAATATCCTATCAGTTCCATAGTTGAAGGCGAAGTAAAGAGCATTACAGACTTCGGCGTATTCATAGGCCTTGAGGAAGGTATTGACGGGCTAATCCATATCTCGGATCTAAGCTGGAGCAAAAAGATAAAACACCCCTCTGACATAATAAAGAAGGGCGATATACTCAACGCAAAAGTATTGAGTATTGACAGAGAAAATGAAAGAGTATCTTTGGGCTTAAAGCAGCTTGAGCCGGATCCATGGGAAAAAGCAGCTTCCAAGTTCAGGGTCGGCAACAAGGTCAAAGGGAAAATAATAAAATTTGCAAACTTCGGGGCATTCATTGAAATCGAAGAAGGGATAGAAGGTCTCATCCACATATCTGAGCTGAGCGTCAAGAATATCTCCAGACCGGAAGAAGTTGTCTCAATAGGCGAAGAGATTGAAGCAAAGATTATCAGGATAGACAGTGATGAGAAAAAGATAGGATTGAGCATCAGGGCGCTTTCTGAAGACGCGGAAAGACAGGAAGTCAGTGATTATCTTCAGGGACAGGAAAAATTTGCACCCAAGCTTGAGTCGCTCATCAACAACAATGATTTGAAATCAGATAAATAATGCCAGGAGGAAATCTTTATGACTAAGGCAGAACTTATCGAGGCTGTTTCTGAAAAGCTCACATTTCTTAACAAGAAACAGACTGAAAGAGTTGTAAACTGCATGCTTGAAAACATCAAACAATCTCTTGTGAGTAATGATAAGGTTGAGATAAGAGGGTTTGGTTCTTTCACCGTCCGCAACCGCAATACGCGTGACGGGAGAAATCCTCTGACAGGAGATAAAGTTCATGTCCCGCCAAAGAGGGTTCCTTTCTTCAGGGCTGGCAAAGAGCTTAAAAAGATGGTTGATGCAGCCGGTGAGAAAACAGAGCAAACACAATCATAAGATAGCTGTAAATAAAATTTAAATTGAAAGCAGGGGTAAAATCCCCTGCTTTTTTATTTTTATGAAACTAAAAAGAATATCAATAATAGGCCGCCCCAATGTCGGCAAATCCACGCTTTTTAATGTTATTGCAGGTTTCCGTAAGGCAATAACGAGCAAAACGCCCGGCACTACAAGGGACCGAATTGAAGCGGTGGTTAAGACCGTATCAAAGCAATTCCTTCTTGTTGATACCGGAGGATTTGATGAAGGCAATTCCCGCATGAAATCGCTTGTACGCGAGCAGACCCTAAAGGCAATAGATGATTCTGATATTCTTATCTTTCTTATAGATGGAAGAGACGGACTCCTTCCCATGGACAGAGAGCTTGCAGATCTCATAAGAAAGTCAGGGAAACCAATAGTGCCTGTCGTGAACAAATCTGATTTAAAAATAAGCAATCTCATCAAGAACGAGTTTTATAATATTGGCTTCGATAATTTTCTTTTCTTATCTGCCGAGCACCGCGACGGGATATATGAGCTCATTTACCGCATAGAAGAACTTCTCGAAGAACACACCGAGCAGCCCATTTCTGATCTTTCCTCAGAAGTTAAAATGTCATTTGTGGGACGCCCCAATGTCGGCAAATCCTCTCTCACCAACAGGCTTCTGGGATGGGAAAGAGTGATAGTAAGCGAAATACCCGGGACAACGATAGACAACATAGACGTCCACGCATCATTCGGAAAAAAGGATTTCATAATAGTTGACACACCCGGCATAAGAAAGAGGATGAGAATATCAACAGACCTGGAAAAAGAGAGTTCTCTTACTGCCATAAAAAGTATAAGAAGGAGCGATATAGCGCTTCTTGTCATAGATGCTTCCGAGGGAATAACAGATCAGGACTTAAAGATAGCAAACCTCATACACGACGAGGGGCGCGGATTTATAGTGCTGTGCAACAAATGGGACCTTGTAGGAAATCAAAAGACATCTGCAGATGAATACAAAAAAGAAATAAAATTCAGGCTCGGCAATCTTGATTATGCCATAATACTGAACGTGTCAGCCATGACAGGCAAAGGGACTGAAAAGATATTTCCAGAAGTGCATGCTCTCGCCAAGAGGATGAAAACAGAATTTTCAACACCGGATTTGAATTCCATTTTAAAAAAAGTCGGCATAGAGCATCCTCATCCCATGGCAACCGGCAAGCCGGTGAAACTCAAATACATCCATCAGCTTCCAGCAAACTCCCCGATATTTCAGATATTCTCAAACCAACCTGCAGAAGTAGAAAAAAACTATGTGAGGTATATAGAGAAGAAACTGCGGAATGCATATAACCTAAAGGGAGTGCCTTTAAAATTCAAATTCAGAAAGGGAGATAATCCCTTTATCCGCCATTGATCTGGCGTGTTCCAATCAAGACATACTGAAGCCCTGAAACAATCGTAAAAAGAGCCGTAAGACCTATGAAAAAGCCGATTACCAGAGGAAGTGCGTCTGCATTGATAGTCCCTAAAAGAAGAGAGAAGAAGATCATCAATATCTGAACCGCTGTAGTTGTTTTCCCGAGGAAGGAAGGCTCAATCCTTGGACTGGCAATCACGAATTGAAGTATCACAACTCCTATTATTATGAGAAGGTCCCTGCTTAAGACTAAAACAGTGAGCCATACAGGGACTATCTTTGGATATTTTATTGAGAATACAACAAATGATGAGACGAGGAGCAGTTTGTCAGCCAGAGGGTCAAGATAAGAACCAAGCTTTGTTTTGAGCCCCATTGATCTCGCTATATATCCGTCTATCCCATCTGTAATTCCTGCAACACAAAATACACCAAGCGCTGCAAACTCTCTTCCGTATAGCAAAAGAATAACAAAACAAGGGACAAGCAGTATCCTGAATATAGTAATCCAGTTGGCAAGGTTCATTGTTATAGTTAACTCTCTTGGTATCCTCACCAAATTCCCCTCCCTTCCCCTGAGAAATGGGGAAGTAAAAGGGAATTTTTGATTTGTTCTTTTTTCACTTGCTTAATGTTTTATAAACAGTTCCGCGATCTGCACGGCATTGGTTGCAGCACCTTTTCTCAGGTTGTCAGCAACTACCCACATATTAATGCCATAGAGAACGGAGTTATCTCCTCTCACCCTTCCCACATAGACCGGATCTGTCCCTGCAATGTTTATTGCCAGTGGATATTCAAACTTAGAAACATCATCAAGAAGAACTATGCCCGGGAAATTCTTGAGAAGCTCTTTTGCCTTTTGAGGCGAAATCTCCCTTACAAATTCCACATTCACGCATTCCGAATGTCCGACAAAAACCGGGACCCTTACGGTCGTAGCGGAAACTTTTATAGAATCGTCTTCCATTATTTTCGTTGTTTCATTGACCATCTTCATTTCTTCCTTGGTATAACCATTCTCAAGGAATGCATCTATGTGAGGAAGACAGTTGAATGCTATCTGGTGCGGGAAAACATTCTTCTTTATCTCCTTCATGTTGAGGATTGCTCTTGACTGTTCCGCAAGTTCCTCCATTGCCTTTTTGCCGGCACCTGAAACAGACTGGAATGTTGTTACAACAACCCTCTTGATTTTTGCATAATCATGAAGCGGTTTCAATGCCACGACCATCTGTATAGTGGAACAGTTCGGGTTGGCAATAATCCCTTTGTGTCTGAAGGCAGCATCAGGATTCACCTCCGGTACTACAAGAGGGATGTCCTTATCCATTCTGAAGGCGCTGCTGTTATCTATCACGACAGCTCCGCTTGCCGCAGCAGCAGGGCAAAACTCCTTGCTTCTTGTAGCTCCGGCGGAGAAAAGGGCAAAGTCTATTCCCTTGAAGGAATCTTTGGTCAGAACCTCAACCTTTATATCTTCTCCTTTAAACTTCAGTTTCTTTCCGACAGATCTCTCTGACGCGAGAAGTTTAAGGCTTTTTACGGGAAAATTTCTTTGTTCCAGTACTGCTATCATCTCATTGCCTACAGCTCCCGTTGCACCGGCAACAGCAACATTGTAACTACCACTCATTTTAGTTTACCTCCGATGAAGTTTAACGATCGTTAATTGCAAGCAGCATCTCTGCTACTGCCTCATACATTCCCACAATAACCGACCGGGCAATAATACTATGCCCTATATTCAGCTCATAAATATCATGTATCCCGGCTATTGAACAGACATTTTTATAATCCAGCCCATGTCCGCCATTTACAGTAATCCCTTTTTTCACAGCATAATTAACTATGGCCTTTATCTTTTCAAGCTCCGATAGCCTTTCATCTTCATTAATCGCATCAGCATATTTTCCGGTATTTATCTCAACATGGGAAAGCTTGAGTTCGTAAGCAGCATCAACCTGCTCTTTTCCGGTATCAATAAAAGCTCCGATCTTTATCCCTTTACCTGCAAGGGCGGACAGAAGTGTTTTGACATCACTAAAGCTTGAAACTATATTAAGCCCGCCTTCAGTTGTCAATTCCTCAGGGCGCTCCGGAACAAGAGTTATCATGTCAGGCTTTATCTCGGCAGCGACCTTAGTCATCTCAGGGGTTACTGCCATTTCAAGATTCAGCTTTGTTTTTATTATCTGCCGCAGCAAATGAAAATCCCTTTCCTGTATGTGGCGGCGGTCGCTTCTTAAATGCACTGTTATGCCGTCTGCCCCGGCAAGTTCTGCAGACAAGGCAGCTTCTACAGGGTCAGGGACGCGAGCCTTCCTGGCCTGCCTTAAAGTTGCTATATGGTCAACATTAACACCGAGCTTCATCTTAACCTACCCTTTCCTGTTCATCTTCACATTAAAATACTCAGGTACGATTCCAATCAGTTCTATCCCATCGGGAAGAACGACATCAGGCTTTTTTCTGTATATCTTACCTTCCCTGAGATTTTCAGTTTTGAAAATCACTTGTATATCTTCACGCTTTAAATTTTCAACCAAAATTTCTGGTCCCCTGACTTCCACCGCAACAGTTAAAGGCTCGATATCAAGGCTTGACTCCTCATTTTTATTTCCGGGTTTGTTTCCGGGGATTACAGGCAATTCGCTCAATTCTCTGGAAATAATTTTCTGCTTTAAAACAATTTTTACTTTTATCATCCTTCCGGAGCCTGCCATCTTCAGCCCGGTAGAATCCACATCAACAGGTACTTCAAAATTAAGAGCCTGGTTAAGCTCTGAAACATCTATAGGGTATGTGAATATTTCCTGCATCTTCTCAATAACGCTCCTTTTCCCCATTACCTCTACATATTCAGGAGATTCAGAGACACTTGCAATCTCATACCCCTGTGGAGGAGACCCAACTATCTTTGGCCTTACCTTAAGTTTCTTTTTTATCAGCTTCTCAACCTTGAGATTAAGAAACTGCGGGACAATCATCTTAACATTTACATTTTGCGGCAGGCTTATAGAATCTGCCTTTAAGGGATATACAACAGTCCCCTCGCTTGCATCCCTGAGATCAACCCTGATCACCATGTTTTCGGGTGTAAGGTTAAGAAGTGACCTCCTCAACCCGCCTACCCAGATCGTAGCATTGTTTACAGCGCCTTCTGCTATTACCATTGATTCAGGAAGATTCACTACCTGCACCTTCACAGGGAAATTGAGCTCAGCCCCTTTCTCGATTGTAAGATAAAACCAAAGCGTCAAGGCAAGGAGAAAAGAAAAAACCTTTAGTCCAAAATTATCGAAAAGCAATTTTCTCATTTTTTCTCTTCCTTCTTTGCAATCTTGAAAAGAGTCTGCATATGCTCCCTGATGGCTTCTTCACTCAAATTTGTGTTTAGTTTGCCGTCGACTGCAAGGGAAATATTCCCTGTCTCCTCAGATACGACCAAAACAACTGCATCGGTTTCTTCAGTTATACCGACGGCAGCACGGTGACGTGTACCGAGATGCTTCGAGATATTGATATTAAGAGAAAGGGGAAGATAACACCCTGCGGCGAAAATCCTGTTCCCGCCTATTATCACAGCACCATCGTGCAGAGGCGACCCGGGATAAAACAGACTAATGAGTAATCTTTCAGTCACGCGGCTCGTCAGAATCGCGCCTACTTCTACGTAAGGACGGAGCCTCTTTTCGCGCTCCATGACTATGAGCGCTCCTGTACTTGTTTTCGAAAGTGCGAGCGCCGCCTTGATAATTTCCCCCATCACCTGCGTTTCTTCATATTTGAAAAAAGAAGAAAGAATCGGGCGCTGTCCCATCTCGGCGAGCATATGTCTTATCTCAGGCTGGAATATTATTATCAGGGCAATAAGGAGCACAGACCAGAAATGCTCCATTATCCAGCCCGTTGTCGTAAGCTCGAAATAATAAGACATGAGATAGACAAAACCAAACAGAATCAACCCTATGATCATCTGGATGGCTCGTGTCCCCTTGATAAACAACATGAGTCTGTAGATGATGAAAGCCACGATGAATATATCGAGGCTGTTCTTAAGCAGATCTATATAGCTAAGACCGAATGGAAGCTCCATGATATCCCTATGACTCCATTATTGCTTTTACCATTTTTACTGCTCTCACAGTCTCTTTAACATGATGGGCACGGATTATGTCCGCACCATTTAAGACCGCAACACAGGCTGAAGCAAGGCTTCCCTCAAGCCTTTCTGAAGGCGGAAGATCAAGGACACGGCCTATGAATGATTTTTGTGAAAAACCAACGAGGACAGGACAGCCAAGCTTTTTGAATTCCCTAAGCCTTTTTATGATCTGCAAGTTATCTTCAAGACGTTTACCGAAGCCTATCCCGGGATCAACAATCAGCGACGCTCTGTTTACTCCTGATTGTGCGGCAAGGTCAATTTTTTCCTCAAGAGAGCTCACCACGTCAGCGACTACATCATCATAGGAAACATCTTCCTGCATTGATTTGGGTGTCCCTTTTATATGCCCTATCACAACAGGACACCCCGCTTTTGCAGCTATATGAACCATGTTGGGATCCAGTGTAAACCCGCTTATATCATTTATCATGTCGGCACCGTTCATAAGTGCTTCTTCTACGACTTTTGATTTGTATGTGTCAACTGAAACAGGAATTTTTATTCTTTTTTTTATTTCTTTAAGCACAGGTATTATGCGGGCGAGCTCCACATCTGCCGGCACGCTTTCGCTACCCGGGCGTGTTGATTCACCTCCGATATCTATGATTGCCGCCCCTTCATCTTCCATCTTAAGCGCCGCGAAAACCGCTTCTTCAATTGAAGAGTATTTTCCTCCGTCATAAAATGAATCAGGGGTAAGATTGAGCACTCCCATAACCAGCGCGCCGGAACCAAGATTTAGAGAAACATTACCTGCTGAGAAAATGCGGGATTCGCTCGTCATAAAGTTTTTAAACTGCTGATTAACTAAATTAGGGAAACTCTTGTTCTGCTGACAGAGTAATGCTGTTAAACGGCTGTACCTGATTCTGCAACAATCTCCGGCTTTATCCCTTTCACGATTGCCTCAATCTCTTCGCTTCCGAGCACTTCCTTTTCAAGCAGTGCATTCGCAAGGGCATGAAGAGTTTCGAGTCTCGACATGAGCAGAGACTTTGCCTGGTTGTAGCAGTCCATGACCACCCTTTTTACTTCCCTGTCAATAGACATTGCAGTACCTTCGCTGTAATCCCTGTGCTTTGATATCTCGCGTCCGAGGAAAATCTCTTCTTCTTTTTTCCCGAAAGTCAGAGGGCCAAGCTCCTTGCTCATCCCCCACTCACAAACCATTTTCCTTGCAAGCTCGCTGGCTTTCTCTATATCGTTTCCAGCTCCGGTTGTAGGCTGCTGAAGAATAAGCTCCTCTGCAAGCCTTCCTCCCATAAGAACACATATATTGTTCTTCAGATATTCCAGGGCATAGGTGTGTCTTTCATCTATTGGAAGCTGCTGTGTAAGTCCCAAAGCCATACCGCGGGGGATTATTGTAACCTTGTGTATAGGGTCTGTGCCGGGCAGAAGCTTTGCGACGAGAGTATGTCCGGCTTCATGGTAGGCGGTAATCTTCTTCTCTTCATCGCTGATTATCATGCTCTTTCTCTCAACTCCCATGAGTACCTTGTCTTTTGCCTGTTCAAAGTCAGACATCTCAACCTTTTCCTTGTTGAACCGTGCTGCATAAAGGGCAGCTTCATTTGCCAGATTGGCAAGGTCTGCTCCGGAGAAACCGGGCGTTCCCCTTGCAACAATTTCCAGGTCAACATCAGGGTCAAGAGGAAGCTTCTTGGTATGGACCTTGAGAATACCTACCCTACCCTTAAGATCAGGGCGCGCAACTACTACCTGCCTGTCAAAACGGCCGGGGCGCAGCAGCGCCGGGTCAAGGACATCAGGGCGGTTCGTTGCAGCAATTAATATAACACCTTCGTTGGATTCAAAGCCGTCCATCTCAACAAGGAGCTGGTTTAAAGTCTGTTCTCTCTCATCGTGCCCGCCGCCAAGGCCTGCTCCGCGGTGACGGCCGACAGCATCAATCTCATCTATGAATATTATGCATGGCGCACTTTTCTTTCCCTGTTCGAAGAGGTCGCGCACCCTTGATGCTCCGACACCTACAAACATCTCGACGAAATCGGACCCGGAGATTGTAAAGAAAGGCACCTCAGCCTCACCTGCGATGGCGCGGGCAAGCAAAGTCTTCCCTGTACCCGGAGAACCGATCAGCAGAACTCCCTTTGGTATTTTTCCACCCAGCTTCTGAAATTTCTGGGGATCTTTTAAGAATTCGATTATCTCTTCAACTTCCTGCTTTGCTTCATCAACACCTGCCACATCATCGAAAGTAACCTTGTTCTGGCTTTCATTGAGAAGTCGTGCCTTGCTTTTGCCGAAGGAAAGCGCTTTGTTGCCGCCTATCTGCATCTGCCGCATGAAAAACACCCATATCCCAAGGAGGACTATCAAAGGGAACCATGATGAAAGGAATACTATGTACCAGGGGCTTGTGGGCGGCGCCAGAGCCTTCACATGGACATTCTTCTCTGTCAGTGTCTTGATAAGTTCCGGGTCATCAGGAGTATAGGTCTTGAACTTGCTTCCATCAGAAAGCGTCCCTTCAACGTCGTTTCCCTGTATTGACACCTGCGAGACTTTGCCGTCTTTCACCTGCTGAAGAAAGGAGGAATAGTCAAGCTCCTTCTGGGTTTCCTTAGGGGTGTTAAATGCATTGAACAGTATTATGGTAAATACAATGAGTATTACCCATAGCATCACATTCTTGTAGAACTGATTCATTTTGTCGCCGGCTGCCATAAGTTACCTGCCTTTTTCTTTCATTTAAAGTAAGAGATATGCGCAAATAATTTAATCTCACGCTAAAAGAAAATACAAAAAGCTGCCTGTAGTGTCAAGGAGTTTCACGGCTTTCACCATTTTCCATGATTAATATTCCCCTTGTATGGTGCGATTTTTTCACTTATAATTAAATCTTACATCCTAAAGAAAAGCAGGGAGACTAATGGGAAAAGGCGAATCATCGGGGAAACGCAATATCAGGCGGGACATGTTTGCCCTATTCCTGCTGGGGTTTACCGTATTCCTCGCTATCAGTCTCATCTCCTATAATAAGAATGACTCCACATGGTTTTTTGCAAGCTCGGAGCAGGCAAATGAAGAAGGCTATAAGAACCTCACGGGAATCTTCGGGGCAGAATGCTCGGGTCTCATGTTCGAGATATTCGGTTATGCATCCCTTTTCATACCGCTTTTTCTTTTTGTATTCAGCTTCTCTCTCATAAGACAGAAAACAATTGAAAAGAAAATCTTAAGAACACTGGGGCTCATAACTTTTTTTCTCAGTATCTGCACTATTCTCCAGTTCCCATTCAGAGGTGAATCTGTCAGCAGCATTTCAAACGGCATTATGCCCGGAGGGATGATCGGTTCATTCTTTACAGGCATTGCCGAATCATTGCTTGGCGCTGCTGGAAGCTACATACTTCTCGCCATCATCCTTTTTGTCTCACTCTTTCTTCTCACGGAATTTTCCATAATAAAAGGAACAATAAGTACTGCACAGGGGGCTGGCAAAGCAGCTTCGTGGATGCGAATAAAAATGAGAGCAGTGATGGACAGCTACTATAGCTGGAGGCATAGGAAAAAACACTCAGCCGAGATAAAGCCAAAAATCGAAATTGAAAAACTGAAACCTGAGCCAGTGATAGAGCAGATAGAAGAGATAGAGGAAGAAGAAATAATTCCGGAGCCTGTCCAGCAGGCATTCAAGTTCATGGATGATTATACTCTTCCCACTCTCGACCTTCTACGGGACCAGTCAAAGAGCGAATCAAAGATGACCAAACAGGATATTCTTCTTAATTCCCGCATACTTGAAAAGAAGCTTCGCGATTTCGGCATAGAAGGGAAAGTCACAGAAGTGCGCCCTGGCCCTGTAATCACCATGTATGAGTTTGAACCTGCGCCGGGTGTCAAGATAAACAAGATAGTTTCCCTTGCAGATGACCTTTCACTTGCCATGAAGGCGATAAATGTGAGGATCGTGGCGCCGCTTCCAGGAAAAGGCACAGTGGGGATTGAGATTCCCAACACGCAGCGCGAAAGCGTTTACCTTAAAGAGATACTCCAGTCAGAATCATTCATGGAACATCCCTCAAAGCTCTGCATAGCCATGGGCAAGGATTTTCTCGGCAACCCATTTTTAGCAGACCTTGCAAAGATGCCGCATCTTCTGATTGCGGGAACAACAGGCTCAGGAAAAAGCGTTGCAGTCAACATGATGATACTCTCACTCCTTTACAGGACAACGCCTGAAGAGGTTAAGATGATAATGGTTGACCCCAAGATGCTTGAACTTTCCATATATCAGGAGATACCGCACCTTCTGATTCCTGTCGTCACAAACCCCAAGGAGGCATCTTATGCCTTGCAATGGGCTGTGCGCGAGATGAGCCGCCGCTACGAGCTGATGAAGGATAAAGGCGTAAGGAACATAACCGCCTACAACAAGTTCCTCGAGGAAAACGCGATACAGGAAAGCCCTCTTCCATACATAGTGATATTCATAGACGAGCTAGCAGACCTGATGATGGTTGCATCAAAGTCAGTTGAAGACTCAATCCAGAGGCTCTCGCAGATGGCGCGTGCCGCAGGCATTCATCTTATTATTGCGACACAAAGACCATCTGTTGATGTAATAACAGGTGTGATAAAGGCAAACTTCTCATGGCGTGTCGCACTTCAGGTCTCGACAAAGATTGACTCCCGTACAATCCTCGATGTAAACGGCGCTGAACAGCTTTTAGGCAAAGGTGACATGCTTCTTATGTCTCCCGGATACAACAAACTCACCAGAGTCCACGGCGCCTTTGTTTCCGATTCAGAGGTGACATCGATAGTTGAGTTTATAAAGAAGCAGAGAAAATCCATCCCTGACCTTTCAGTGATCACCCCTGATATAGAAGAAGGCGAAGAGGAAGGTGCGGAAGAGGATGACGAGAAATATGAGGAAGTGCTCCGCTGGATCGTAAAAACCAAGCAGGTCTCAATATCAATGGTGCAGAGGAAATTCCGCGTAGGCTATAACCGAGCCGCCCGCATGATAGAGAAGATGGAGGCATCAGGGATAGTCGGAGCACAGGATGGAATCAAACCGCGTGAAGTACTTATGGATGAAATGGGGCTCGATGATATGTTAATGAGAAAACGCAAACCTGCCGTGCCAACGCAAAAACGCGCACCAAAACCTTCAACCCCTGACATGCTGTCGTTCTCATATCCCGACGAGGAAGAATAAGCTAACCTCTTAATTTTATTTTCCACGAAGAATAAATAAGACTTGGATTATAAATCGAGGGCAAACTTGATGGCAGCATTTATCTGTCTGACTTTTTCCTCCTTGAGCAGACAGATTCTTTCCTTTAGCAAGTTTTTTTGAATCGTAATAACTGTATCAAGATTCACAACGCACTTTTTTGGCAAACCGTCATTAATATCCAATAAAACCTCTACCGGTATATCTCTTATTGTTCTTGTCACAGGTGCAACTGTAACTGCGTTCCTTACTCTATATGCTTCATCACGGGACAAAAGTACTACCGGACGTTTCCCGATTGGAGGTGGCAGATCTGCCCACCAAACCTCACCTTTTTTCATCACCAGTCCTCTTCATTTAGTACATCCATTGACGCTTTCTGAAATCCTTTCAATTCCTGAAGGTCTTCCGGCTTCTTTTTATAACCCTCTTCATATTTCCTGAGCAGTTCATCAGTTCTGCTTTTCTTGTTTAAAAGACTTACAGCCTCAGCAATGAGTTTGCTCCTGTTAATACCTCTTTCCTTCCTGAGTTTTTCAACTTCTTTGAATTCCTCTTCTGTAAGGCTTATTGCAATCTTAACAGCTCTTGCCATGTTTTGCTCCCGGTATGATTATATTCATACCAAATTATAATTCCTGTCACAATAAGTGTCAAATATAAAATGTTTTGACAGTGATGGCACACAGCAACCTCTTGACCAAATGCCCATCTGTCCAAAATATGTCTTCTTCAAAAAAGGAATTTTCGCTTTAAGGGTTTTTGCTGAACTCACCTTTATAAACTGCACTACCTCTGCAACTGCAACTCTCGGCGGTACCACAATCACCATGTGTACATGATCAACTTGTACATTTAACTTCATCACCAGACAGGAGTCTGGTGGTTTTTGCAGCAGACAAAAGCTCCGACACCTGACTTGCTCTCACTCTCATATCCAGACGATGAAGAGTAAGTCTGGCAGTTGAAGCCTTCTAAAATTAATATATTTCTCTTGCTTGATTTTTA
Source organism: Candidatus Schekmanbacteria bacterium (assembly GCA_016219965.1). Classification (NCBI taxonomy): domain Bacteria; phylum Candidatus Schekmaniibacteriota; species Candidatus Schekmanbacteria bacterium. Next base: position 160,672 of record JACRJM010000001.1, on the reverse strand, counting down.
ATCATATTGATAGAATAATATAGAAGAACAAAGAGGGATTAAATATATGCACAGAATTATTCAGGTAAAGCCATTGGAAAAATACAGAGTCTGGATAAAATTTTCAGATGGAGTTGAAGGTATAGTCGACCTGTCAGAGCTCGTTGGTAAAGGTGTATTTTCAGCGTGGAATGATATAAATTTCTTTAACTCCGTTTATGTTGATGCAGAAAACCATACAATAGCCTGGGAAGGCGGTATTGATCTATGCCCGGACACTCTCTATGCCAAAGTTCTTGGCGTTGACCCGCTTACAATCCTAAAAAAAGATAAAGCAGTTTCGCAAGCCTTCATCAGCAAGAATTAAAAAAGGATTGGGAAAAGACATTAACTCATCAGAAGCCCGACAAGATTGAACCTTTGAAATAGAGATCTACATTAAGTGTAAAGCTGAAGTTACCTATTGCATTTTTCAGGACCTGACATTTTTTTCTTGAGATGGTTAGCTCTTCTTTATTTCTTCTCTTAGTTTATTGTAAACATCCTTAGCGTTGTCAATCATTTCAAACCTCGGAGTCTGTGGAACACCTATCCCAGGCATGGCCCCCATATTAAACCACGTAGACCATATGCTATCTTGTCCAAAAGTAATATTTCCTTTACCGTTACTTTTTTCTATTAGTGATACATCAGATAGAGTTCTTAAGTTGAGACTTTTAACTCTCTTTCCAATTAAGTCTGACACTATTATAACTCGTTGATTTGTAATACCGTAATATGTTTTATTTCTTTGTATTGCTTCAACAATAAATCTCCCAAAAATCATATATAAACCAACTAAAACAAATGGTATGCCAAATAATGAAAATACATTATCAACTGAGTTTGGGGTCTTTCTTGTGCTTGTAATGGCCATAACTTCCCAAAATATCGCAAACCCTCCCCACAGTAGACTAAAAGGAATCATAAATATGTCTGAACTTCTAAATAATATGCCTTGCTGAGGTTTTCCAGACCAAATGAGTTGTTCATCTGAGTCTATTTCTGATCTTAAGACGTTATCTGTTTCGACTGATTCATTTATTATTTTTTGAGTTAACATATATTATACCCATTTAATACCAAGCATTTTATATTCTACCTCAATTTAACAAGTCAAGAAAATTGCCTAAACAAGTAAAATATAATTATCAAAAGTCTACAATAGATTCACTATAAAAATACTGGATAGGTTAAATACTGTATGGCTTTCATTTTTTTTGCAAATTCAAGTTTTGTGTGGAAGACGAGGAAATGGACAGCGAGCAATACCGGAGCATACTTTTTTGTATGTGAGGATTTGTGAGCTGGCCAGTGACGAAGTATAACACCAAAAATTGAATTTGCTGCTCCTCCATTACCAGCGTAGGAGCGCAGCCTCCGCCGCAACCCCCGGCCCAAGCGCTAACATTATTCCGTATTCCCCTTCTGCCGGCGGTGTTGAATCAATCATTCTTTTCAATACAAAGAGAACAGTCGGCGATGACATATTGCCGTATTCCTCAAGGACTTCGTATGAAGCAGAAAGCTCCTTTCTCGTTAGCCCAAGCTCATCTGCAATATTCACAATCACATTCCTGCCGCCAGGATGGATTATCCATCTTTTGATGTCCTTGAATTTCAGCGAATGTTTTTTTAGAAGGGCTTCAATCGCTTTCCTCGCAGCCTTCCCCGCGATATTCTGGATCTCCTTGCCGAGTATGATCTTAAGCTTCCCCTCGATTGAGCTGAAACCAACTGAATCAAGGTAATCTGAAAATATCTCAGTATGAAATCCTAAGATGTAAGGCATTCCATATACATGGTTTTCACCAAGCAGAACTGCGGCTCCCCCATCTCCGCATATGACATTCCCGATAATCGTTTCCATAGATGAATCAATCGACGAATCAATAAAATATGCGGCAGAGCAAATCTCAACAGCAGTAACCAATGCATTTGAACCGGAATTCGCCCTCACATGGTCCCATCCTCTTTGCAGTGCCGGGAGCGCTCCCGCACATCCCATCCCCTGAATGTCAGTGCGCTGAAGGCTCTTGTTAAGGGCAAGCTTCTTCACATATATTGATGACAGTCCGGGACAGAGATAGCCCGTACACGTTGCAACGGCAAGAAAATCAATATGATTTGTTCCCGCATTTTTAAGACACTCAGATATCGCTCTTGCGCCGGTCTCTACCGCGCCTTCCTTATACCTCGCGTTAAGTTCATTAACACTTTCATTTGGCACCTTATCTGCTGGGCGCACAAAAAAATGTCTTTTCCTGATTCCGGAGTTTAAAAATATTGCCTTTATCTTTTTATCATCATACCCGGAGAGCTTGTATGCCTCTTCCTGCGTAAATGTGGCAGAAGGATTGGCGGTAGCAATGGAAATTATGGAGGGGGAAAAATCAGTATTTTTCTTCTTCATTATAGTTGACATACTACTGTGTAATATGCTTTTTGGAAACAGATTTCGAGGAGACATAATGAAAATCGCAAGGGCTGAAATAAACGGGAAACAGTTTGAAGGCATTGTTGTCGGGGAAAGCATAGAAAAGATATTCGGTTCTGCCTATGAGACTTTCACAATGACAGGGATAAGAAATCCCCTGTCAGATGTAAAGATACTTCCTCCATGCCAGCCGTCAAAGATAATCGCAATCGGACTCAATTACAAAGACCATGCAGCAGAGTTCGGCTCAAAGATACCTGACGAGCCTATGTTGTTCATGAAGCCTTCAACCGCTGTCATAGGCCATAGGGATATAGTTTCTTATCCGCCTCAGTCAAAAAAAGTTGATTATGAGGGAGAGCTTGCAATTGTAATTAAAAAAACAGCAAAAAATATTTCAGAAGGCGAAGCAAAAAATTATATCCTCGGATTTACCTGCGCCAACGACATTACAGCGCGGGACCTTCAAAGGAAAGACGGACAGTTCACACGCGGGAAAGGATTCGATACATTCGCACCCATTGGCCCCTGGATTGAAACTGACCTTCAACCTGACAACCTAAAAATCAAGACTACTCTGAATGGAAATGTCGTGCAGAGCTCTTCGACCTCTCAGATGATATTCAAGCCCTACTTCCTTGTATCCTTCATCTCCTGCATAATGACACTTCTTCCAGGAGATGTGATAATCACAGGTACCCCCTGCGGAGTAGGAGAGCTTAAACCAAGTGATGTAGTACAGGTCGAGATTGAGGGAATCGGGGTATTGGAGAACAGGATTAATTCAAAGTAACAATTATTAAACTACTTAAACTATTTCCCCCTTCAGGCTATTGCTGTGACCTTGAAGGATTTTTACTTTAACAATTCTTCCAAGCATTGATTGACTTCCTGAAAAATTGACAACGCGGTTCTGCTCTGTGCGTCCCATCAACTCATCATCCGCCCTTTTGCTTTTGCCGTCAACAAGGACAGACTCAACTTCACCTTCAAGGGCGATGTTCTTTTCAAGTGTTATTTTTTTCTGAAGCGTCTGCACAATGTCAAGCCTTCTGCTTTTTTCGGAAGGTGAAACATCATCCAGAAATTTAGCGCTTGCGGCAGGTTTTCTCGGTGAATAGTTAAATGAAAAGATGGAATCATAACGTATCTCGCGAAGTATGCTTACGGTCTCTTCGAAATCAGCCTCGGTCTCTCCGGAAAAACCCACAATGATGTCAGTAGTAATTCCCACATCAGGAATTATCTCCCTTAACAACTTTATATTATCCATGTACTCTTCGCGGGTATATCCGCGGTTCATCATCTGAAGCACTTTACTTGACCCGCACTGGACAGGGAGATGAATATTCCTGCACACCTTTTCAAGGTCTCTCATTGCATATATCAGTCTTTCTCCGAAATCTTTTGGATGGGATGTGACAAACCTTATGCGGAGCACTTCATCTATTTTGTTGAGCCTCTCAAGGAGGCCTGTAAAATCACATTCAATTTGAGAGTGGGACATATATGAATTAACATTCTGCCCTAGCAATGTGAACTCCCGGTAACCTTCTTTCGCGAGTCGTTCCACCTCTTCAATTATCTGTTCCGCAGGTCTGCTCCTCTCTCTTCCCCTAACATATGGGACAATGCAGTAACTGCAATAGTTGTTGCACCCTTCCATTATGGTAATCCATGCTTTCACTCCGTCAGAGCGAAGAAGCGGTGTTTCGGTAACCGTAGCAGCCGTTTCCTCCCTGACATCTACAACCTTTTTCTCATTCTTTACGCGCCTTAATATGTCCGGAAGGCTGGAGATGTTCATTGTCCCGAAAACGATGTCAACATTCGGGAATTTTTTTATTATCCTCCCCTTCTCTTTTTGAGCAATGCAACCGCAGACCCCTATGAGCATATTTTTTCCTCTGTCCTTCATCTTTGAAAGCTTCCCTATCTCGGAAAAAACCTTATGCTCTGCTTTTTCCCTTATGCAGCAGGTATTGAGGATAACGATGTCCGCCTCGGAAAGGCTTTCCGCCATGCTATGTCCTTCGCCTACAAGCATGCCCGCAAGCCTCTCGGAATCATGGTCATTCATCTGACAGCCGAATGTCTCTATATGATATTTCATAGTCCCTTCTTAGCCTATACTCAATTTTCCCTTGCATTTTATACAGCTTTCTGAAAAATTCAACCTTCGCAGTATGTTATTATTGATACAACGTTAAAATACCATCTTTATTGGATTGAAAAATGGAAACTTTATCTGTACTTGGCGCGGGAAGCTGGGGCACATCAATAGCAAACCTGCTCTCAGACAATGGGCACAGGGTTCAGCTCTGGTGCTTCGAAAAGAACACTGCTGAAGAAATTGCACTCCAGAGGGAAAACAGCGTATATCTGCCTGGAATCAAAATCTCTCAGAATGTAATCCCTACTGCGTCAATTGAAGAGGCTTGCAGGAACTCAAAAACAATCATATCCGTAGTCCCTTCACAGCATACAAGAAAGATAATGAGTGAAGCTGAAAAGTACATAAATGACGGATGCATGATAGTCAGCGCCTCGAAAGGGATAGAAAAGGATACATACCTCACCATGTCGCAGGTTTTTTCAGAGGTGTTTCACGGAAGGAATGACCTCAACACTGTGACGCTCGGCGGGCCCACCTTTGCCACAGAAGTCGCAAGGAAACTTCCCACAGTCATGGTCTTTGCTTCAAAGAATGAATCTGCGGCAAGATATTTCCAGAACATATTCAGCAATCAGTACTTCAGGGCTTATGTGAATGATGATGTCATAGGCGTTGAACTTGGAGGCGCCATAAAGAACATCATAGCCATTGCCGCGGGAATTGTCACAGGGCTTGGCTGCGGGCACAATACGGTTGCTGCACTCATAACAAGGGGAATAGCCGAGATATCAAGGCTTGGAATCTCAATGGGAGCTAAACTTCTCACCTTCGCAGGACTTGCGGGAATGGGAGACCTTATCCTTACCTGCACAGGTGATTTAAGCCGGAACCGTCAAGTGGGACTGAAGATAGCAGAAGGAAAGAAACTTCAGGAGATACTTGGAGGGATGAAGATGGTCGCCGAAGGGGTCGAGACTGCAATATCCGTTGAAGGGCTTGCCAAAAAACAGAATGTTGAGATGCCTATATGCCATGAAGTATATACAGTCCTTTTTAACAACAAAGACCCGCGCGTTGCAATCCGTGACCTTATGGAAAGAAACCTTAAAAAAGAATTCCAGGAAGGGATAATGTAGGAAAACGGGGAATCATAGTGGATGAGAAACTTTTAAAAACAATTCTTAATGATACAAAATCCGGAAAGCTCTCTCTTGAAGAAGCTTTCCATAAGATAAAGTACTTCTCAGTGGAGAATCTGGGGTTTGCCAGAGTTGACCATCACAGGAACCTGAGAAAAGGATTTCCCGAAGTAATATTCTGCGAAGGGAAGACAATAACGCAGATAACAGAAATTGCCAAAAGCATACTTTCCCGAGAGCATACCCTCCTTGCAACAAGGGCATCAGCAGAAGTATATAAAGCAATAAAGAAAGTCGACCGCCGCGCAGTCTACAATGAAGCAGGAAGAACCATTGTTGTCAACAACAACAAAGTGAAATCCACCAAAGGACGTATCATGATAGTAACAGCCGGCACTGCCGACATACCGGTGGCGGAAGAGGCATACGTCACTTCATCCACACTTGGAAGCACAACGGAAAAACTTTATGACGTAGGAGTTGCAGGAATACACAGGGTAATCTCTGAATCAAAAAGACTTGATGAGGCAAGGGTCATCATTGTCGTTGCCGGAATGGAAGGAGCTCTTGCATCGGTAGTGGCAGGGATGGTAGATAAACCGGTAATAGCTGTCCCCACAAGCGTTGGCTATGGCGCAAGCTTCAACGGTATAGCAGCTCTTCTTACAATGCTGAACAGTTGTGCCTCAGGTATCGCGACAATGAACATAGATAATGGATTCGGTGCAGGCTATCTTGCACACAGCATAAACATCATCGGTGAATAAGATAAAAAAGAAAAAATCCCCTTCCGGAATATTCATAACAGGCACGGACACAGGCGTGGGGAAAACTGTGATTGCCTCATCACTTGCCACGTACATGAACTCCTGCGGTCATAAAGTTTCAGTGATGAAGCCCATAGAAACCGGATGTGCTGTAAGGTCCAACGTACTTGTCCCTTCAGACGGCATGAAATTAAAATATGCGGCAGGGAGCAATGAACAGCTTTCCAATATCGCACCTGTACGTTTCAAAAATCCCATTGCGCCTATGCCTGCAGCAAAGCTTGAAAAAAAACCGGTGGACATCAAAAGGATAGAGAGTTGTTTTCATTCTCTTCAAAGAGAAAGCGATTTTATCATTGTTGAAGGGCTTGGAGGTATTCTTGTTCCCATATCAAAGGGATACAGTGTGCGCGATCTTATAAAAAAACTGGATCTGCCGCTTCTTATTGTTGCAAGACCGGTGCTGGGCACTCTTAACCATATTCTGCTTACAGTAGAGGCGGCGCGTAAAGAAAAAATAGAAGTAAAAGCCATCGTACTAAGCGGCTTTAACAACAAAACCAAAAACATTGCCGAACGCACCAATCCGGATGTTTTAAAAGAACTACTGCCTGATATACCGCTATTCCTTTTTCCTAAAATTGAAAGGATAAATCCTTCTGAAATCAGGAAGGAAGCCGGTGATGTCCTTTCCCCTCTCGCTGATCTTTTGATAAAATAGCTTTTCCATTTTCATATCTTAATATTTTTATCCTCTATACCGAAATCATTCTGCCTAAAAAACAATAAGTTATCAACAAACATCGAGGATAAAAATAAAGCATATGAAAACCCAGAAAAAAGCAAACTTGTACAAGTTACTATGCTCGATTATTCCTATTTATCTCCTGTTCTCACCTGCCGGTATCAAAGCTGAAACAATAGATTCAGCCGGAGCTGAAGCTTTAACAGGTGAAGAGATGATCCTCTTTCAGGATATCCCGTCAGTTTACAGCGCATCAAAGTACGAGCAGAAAATAACTGAAGCACCTTCATCAGTAAGCATTGTAACTGCTGCAGAGATAAAAAAATACGGCTACCGCACTCTTGCAGACATCTTAAACAGCATAAGAGGTTTCTATACAACCTACGACCGCAATTACAGTTATATAGGAGTACGGGGTTTCAACAGATCCGGAGATTATAATACCAGAATACAGCTTTTGATTGATGGGCACAGGGTCAACGACAACATCTACAACACCGCATTCATAGGAACTGAGTCTCCTGTTGATGTAGATCTTATAGACCGTATAGAAATAATACGCGGACCAAGCTCATCCCTTTACGGAGCAAACGCTTTTTTTGGGATAATAAATGTAATAACAAAAAGAGGCAGGGACCTGAAAGGAGCGGAAGTTTCCGGCGAGGCAGGAAGCTTTCACACTTACAAGGGAAGGTTAAGTTTCGGCAACAAATTCAGCAACGGTCTTGAAATGCTGCTATCGGGGAATGTTTACGACAGTGAAGGACAGAGACTTTTCTTCAGAGAGTTCGACAGTCCCGCAACAAATAACGGATATGCGGAAAATGCTGACAGTGATGAATATCAAAGCTTTTTCGGGAAACTTACTTATAAGGATCTCACGCTTCAGGGGAACTACATAACAAGGAAAAAGAGCATTCCTACCGGATCATACGGAACTGTTTTCAATGATTCCCGAACACAGACTATAGATGAGCAGGGATATTTATTTTTAAAATTCGACCATACATTTACAAATCAGCTCGGTCTTATGGCGCGACTTTACTATGACATGTACGAATATGACGGGGACTATATGTACGGATATGGACGGAAACCATCAGGTAAATATAACCGCATCGTGCGTAATATGGACTTCTCGCGGGGAGAGTGGTGGGGAGGGGAAGTGAAACTCAGCAAGAGACTTTTTGAAAAACATAACGTAGTAGCAGGTGCTGAATACTGGGATAATATCAAAATGGATCAACGCAACGTTAATGACAGCCCTCGAGAAGTATTTCTTGATGATAAAAGAGATCCGCGAATCTGGGCGCTCTATATACAGGATGAATACCAAATAATAAAAAAACTAACTTTCACCGCCGGTGTAAGGTACGATCACTACAACCTTTTCGGTGGAACTGCAAACCCAAGGTTTGCTATTATTTATTCTCCAGTTGATAAAACTACGTTCAAACTACTTTATGGGAAAGCTTTCCGGTCTCCCAATGCATATGAGCTCTATTATAATGACGGCGGAAATACAGCAAAGCCCAGCCATAACCTCCAGCCGGAAACGATAAAAACCTACGAACTCGTCTATGAACAGTATATCAATAACAATTTGAGCTTAAATGCTTCTGCCTATTATTACAAGATCAAGAATCTGATAAGCCAGAAAATAGACCCAAATGACAACCTGATCGTACTTGATAACAGCGACAATATAAATGCCAGGGGAGTTGAGCTTGAGCTTGAGGATAAATTTGCAAACGGCATTGAAAGCCGCGTAAGCTATGCACTCCAGTCAACAGAAGATGAGGGAACAAGGAAGGTACTTACAAATTCGCCAAAGCATCTTGCCAAATTCAACGTAATATTCCCATTGATAAAGGAAAAACTATTTTCAGGCATTGAACTGCAATACACAAGCTCCAGAAAAACTATTAACCGCAGCGAAGCAGGCGGTTTTTTTATTACCAATGTAACGCTTTTCAGCCAGAACATTCTTAAGGGGCTGGAAGTATCTGGAAGCATTTATAACCTGTTTGACAAAAAATTCGGAGTTCCTGCAGCAGAAGAGCACTCCCAGAATGTTATAGACCAGGATGGAATAAATTTCCGGATCAAACTCACTTACAGTTTTTAATTACAAGTGGAAATGCAATCATCAAAAAATAAAATAATTGAAATAGTTATGTTGATTACACTGACAGCCGTGTTTTCAAACACATTTCAGGGAATGTCCTATGCGAAAAACCTGCGGGTAGCAGTGATTAAGAGTTTTGCCAGTACCCCTTTCGAAGAGACTCTTTCAGGATTCAAGGAGAGCCTTAAAAAAGAAGAGATTGAAGCAGATTTTGAAATATTTTCAGCCAACGGGGACCCCATAAAGGTTCGGGAAGCAGTCCAACAAATAAAGAGTGGAGATTTCAGCCTGGTCTTTACAATGGGCTCCCTTGCAACTGATAATGCTTTAACTGAGATAACAAACATTCCTATAGTCTCTTCAATGATACTGAAGGATGATAAAATTAAAAAAACACCCAATGCCACAGGAGTAGTTCTCGAGTTCTCTATAGAAACTCAGCTTAAATGCATGCAGCAAATTCTTCCAAAGGGTATTACCATAGGAACAATATACAACTCAAAAGAGAATGGTAAATTCGTTGAGACAGCAGCAGCAATAGCTAAATCTATGGGCTATAAGTTTTACGCAAAGGAGATAAACACACCTCAGGATCTTCCATCAGCGCTTGAAAGCATGGCAAACAGTGTGGATGTTCTCTGGGGAATACCTGACAGTATGGTGCTTACTCCGGAAACTTCAAAACATATCCTCCTTTTTTCACTAAGAAACAGGATTCCGTTCATAGGGCTTTCAAGCGCGTGGACAAAAGCGGGGGCTCTCTATTCGCTTGAGCGTAATTACAATGACATTGGAATCCAGTGTGCTGAACTCGCTCTTAGTCTTCTTCGCAACCAGAAAGAACGTGCAACCAATCCGGTACCTCCCAGGAAAGCACTTTACTCTATTAATTTTAAGACTGCCCAACAGTTAAAAATAGAAATCCCTGAAAATATTATAAACGGGGCAATACAGGTTTATTAGAGGGAAAAAATATGGAAACCATAAAAAGAAAGAGAAGAGTAAGTCTGCTTACGAAATTTAATCTTCTCACAATCTCTCTGATCGTACTTACATCTGTCGGTATCACAGTTTATGTCGTACGCACCGAGACTGCGAACAACTATAGCGAGCTTATAAACCACGGCCGTTCCCTTGCCTCCATGCTCGTACAGAATAGCGAATACGGAATATACACAGAAGACAGCAAGTCTCTGCAGCAGATAGTAAAAAGCGTAGAAGCTGATCCAAACATTGCGTACATCAACATCTTCAACAGGGAAAAAAACTGCCTTGTACAGAAAAAGAATGACACTAATGTAAATGTTCCCCTGACACTGAGAAACAGGGATCTCGCTCCGGCAAATGGAATTATAATAAAGGAATTCACAGAAGAACAGAGCGGAAACAGCTACATAGATATCCTTGCGCCTGTGCTCACAGTTTCTCAGACTGATCCCGTTGAAATGCTTGAAATGGGAGAGAAGTTATCGCAACCTAAAATAATAGGTTATATTCAGCTCGGACTTACACAGGAAAAAATCAAAAATCATCTGCGCAAATTTCTGCTCTCAACAGTTATCTTTACATCGATGTTCACCATGGTAGGCATATTGCTTACTATATTACTCACTAAAAAAATAATATCTCCTATAAGAAACCTGTCATCAGTCGCTGAAGATATATCTGAAGGAAATCTAAACCGGGAAATAAGCATAACTACCAATGATGAGATTTCTGATCTCAGCCGCGCCTTCAATCATATGCTTGTACGCCTTCGTGACTACAGGAGCGAAGCAGAAGGGCGTAATTCCGAGCTGCAGGCAATAAACCAGATCATGCAGGTTGAAATCAATGAGCGTAAATCAGCAGAAGAAGCACTCGCATCCGAAAAGGAGAACCTTGCCATAACTCTGCGAAGTATCGGAGACGGTGTAATCACAACAGACATTGAAGGAAAAATAATCTTGCTGAATAACGCTGCATCAGAGCTTACTGGCTGGGATTATCAAGAGGCACAAGGAAAGGACCTCTCCGAAGTATTCCATATCGTACAGCCTTCAACAGCGTATAATTGGTGGAGTATAGCAAAAAAAGTGTTTGAATCCGGCGGTCAGATAGACCTTGGCAAGAATATAAAAATTCTCTCAAGAAACGGCATGCATAGAATTGTAGATCTGCGGTGCGCACCTGTCCGTCACAGAGCAGGAAATATAATTGGTGTCATCATAGTATTCCGTGATGTAACCGAGCTGAAAAAGACTGAGGAAGAGATAATGCAGAACAAATTAGACTCAATCGGAGTTCTTGCAGGAGGCATAGCGCATGATTTCAACAATCTGCTTACTGCAATAATGGGCAACGTTTCAAGCGCAAAGATAAAACTCGAAAGGAACTTATCAAGAGAAAAAATCTTTGAGAGGCTGAACGAAACAGAAAAGGCAACAATGCGGGCAAGGGACTTAACCCAGCAATTGCTTACCTTCGCCAAAGGCGGAACTCCTGTAAAGAAGATTTCAGATATTAAAGAGATTATAAGAGACGCAACGCGCTTTGCCATAAGGGGATCAAACGCCAAGTGCGAGCTATCCATTGAAGAAGAGCTTGCTGCTGCTGACGTTGACATAGGACAGATAAGCCAGGTAATAAACAACATTACTCTCAATGGGGTACAAGCAATGCCTGAAGGAGGCACAATCAAGGTATTTGCAGGGAATATTGAAGCATCCTCAGAAACAGATCTTCCCATGGGACATATGGGAAGCGAAAAATACATTAAGATATCAATTCAAGATCATGGGACAGGTATATCTGAAAAACATCTAAAGAAAATATTTGACCCTTACTTTACTACAAAGCAGCAGGGGAGCGGTCTCGGACTTGCATCTTCCTATTCAATCGTAAAGAAGCATGACGGAATCATCAAAGTTGAATCAAAGATGGGAGAGGGAACCGTCTTTCATATATATCTTCCTGCATCATCAAATGAGATAACTCAGGCTGATCATCCGGAACTATGCCAGTCCAAAGGCAAAGGTAAGCTTCTTATTATGGATGATGAAGAGATAATAAGAAACTGTCTTAGTGACATGCTTCAAGATCTTGGATACGATACATGCTGTGCAGGAAATGGAGCAGAAGCCATTCAGATTTACCTGCAAGAAGCAGAATTGGGCTCACCCTTTGACGCTGTAATAATGGACCTTACCATTCCCGGAGGAATGGGAGGAAAAGAAACTATAAGAAAACTCTCTGAAATAGACAAAGAAGTAAAAGCCATAGTAGCAAGCGGTTATTCAACAGATCCTGTTATGGCAAATTATAAAGAATACGGTTTTAAGGCTGTTCTCTCAAAGCCTTTTAACACACAGGAACTTGGGGAAGCTTTAAGACAGGTGATAAATAACTCCATAAATTGAATCAGGACTGTCAATCCTATTATCAGTCCTGATGAGTATTGAATATCTCATCAAACTCAGAAGAATGCTTAATAAATATTTTTAATACAGCAGGATCAAAATGCTGCGGACTGGTTCTGCCGTCACCTTCCGTAATTATCTTGAAAGTCTTCTCATGTGAGAATTTGGATTTATAGGGCCTGTCGCTTCTTAATGCATCATACTGGTCTGCGATTATTACAATCCTTCCCTCAACAGGTATTTCTTCTCCCTTCAATCCATTAGGATATCCGGTCCCGTCCCATCTTTCGTGGTGATTAAGTGAAATCGAAGCTGCCATCTGAACAAAAGGATTAGTCGAGCCTGAAAGTATCTTTTCTCCTATTGTCGTATGTGTTTTGATAATTTCGAATTCCTCTTTGGTTAGAGGACCGGGTTTTAAAAGTATTCCGTCAGGTATTCCTATTTTCCCGATATCATGCATGGCGCTTGCAACTGTTATCCTTTCAATGAACTCATCTGAGAGTTTCATGGCTTCTGCAAGCTTTTTCGAATAAAAGACTATTCTTGAAATATGAGCCCCTGTATAGGCATCCTTGTATTCAGCGGCAACCGTAAGACGATATATCAATTCCCTGCTCATGTGTTTGGTAACATCCAATGCCTTGGCAAGTTCCATCGTCTTTTTCTCTACCTCCTGCTCAAGCATTATCTTGTAATTTCTCTCAGACTGCATGAATTTACGGTATTTAATTGCCTTATCTATGGAGTGCTTGAGATGGTCCGGCAAATAGGGTTTTATGATAAAATCATAAGCCCCTTTCTTAAGCGCGTTAACTGCCATATTCATTTCAGCAAAAGCAGTCATCAGTATCACTGGTATTTCAGGATTTATTTTGTTGATTTGCTCAAGAAGCTGAATGCCGGTAGTTCCCGGCATGTTGATGTCGCTCAGCACAACATCGATATCAAAGGTATTGAATTTCTCTAAAGCTTCATTAGCGCTCCTGCATCCGATAACATTAAGCCCTGACATCTCAAGAAGCGTAGAAACGGAGTCAAGGACATAACCGTCGTCATCAACGACAAGTATTGAACCCATATGGATACTCCTTATAATTAATATTTATTAGATGCTCTTTATCAATCTCTTCTGTCAAGAACCTCTCTGACTTTCTTAAGAAGCTCACTTGGAAAAATAGGTTTAGAAACAAAATCAGATTCACCTCCTGTTAAATCCACTTTATTTATAATATCACCGGTATAGCCGCTTGTAAAAATAACCTTAATTTCAGGGTTTATTTTTTTTATTTCAGAATATACTTCTTTCCCGTTTTTCTTTGGCATTATGACATCAAGCATAACTAGATTTATCCGGTCTTTATTTGCAATGAATTTATTGACAGCATCTTCGCCGTCAACAGCATCAATAACCATGTAATTGTATTCATCCAGTACACTCATTATAAGGTTTCTTGCCTCATCATAATCCTCTGCAAGAAGTACTACCTCACCTTTTCCTCTCGGGATTATATTATCCTTAATATTATCCTTTACAGTATCTGTTTCAATAATCGGCAGATAGGCAATAAAGGTCGTCCCGCTCTCGGGCTCGCTGTAAACATTTATATATCCGCTATGCTGTTTCACTATTCCATAAACAATGGACATCCCGAGCCCAGTTCCTTTCCCGACTTCTTTAGTGGTAAAAAAAGGCTCGAATATTCTTTCCCTTGTTTTTTTATCCATCCCTTTCCCGTTATCAGCAAACGAAAAAAAAGCATATTTTCCCTTTTTACCGTATCCATGAGCCTTAATATATGAATCATCTATATCCACAATACCGGTAGTGATACTTAATAATCCTTTTCCTTTCATAGCATCGCGGGCATTCGTTGCAAGGTTCATCATAATCTGCTCGATCTGACCTGCTTCTGCTAGTATAGATAACCTATCTTGACTGAGCTGAGTTCGGAGTTCGATATCCTCACCTATCAGCCTTAAAAGCAATTTTGTTATCCTTTTTACTATGTCGTTTAGCTCGACAGGTTTAGGATCAATAGGTTTTTTCCTGCTGAATGTAAGAAGACTCTGGATTAATTCAGCCGCCCTCTCTGAAGAAAAAAGTATATGCTCAACATTTTCCTTCAAAGGATCATCTTCCTTCATTTTCATAAGGAGAATATGTCCGTAGCCTATTATGGCAGTCAGAATATTGTTGAAATCATGTGCAATGCCGCCGGTAAGCGTTCCAACTGTCTCCATTTTCTGCGCATGGCGCAGCTGTTCTTCTAGTTTCAGATTATCGGTGATATCCTCTCCTATAGCCAGCACACTCTCTATCTCTCCTTTTTCATTTTTTATTGGAACTGCCTTTAGATCAAACGACCTGTCAAAATGAGTGACAACCGACTCGCATGCAGGCTCTCCTGTCTTGAATATTACATCTACCGGACAATCTTTACATGGTGAAGCAGAGTTGTGTAACATCTCATAACAGTGTTTTCCGACAAGCTCCGAAGGTTCCTTCCCTGACATTGCGGCAGACCAACGGTTTGCCCAGATTATTCGCAAATCAGAAGACTGCAATGTAATGATATAGGGGATTACATCAAGGATAGTATTAAACTGCTGCGAAAGCTCCCTGTACTTTTTTTCACTCTCTCTTAAAGCTTCCTCATATTGTTTACGCTCAGCTTCAGCGCGGTCGATATCTCCTCCTAATAGCTTTGCCAGATATGAAACAACAACGCTTACAACAATCACGCCTGTTATCAGATCAAGAGCATTAAAAAGCGCGGGATTAACTCCCTCATTTTTGAAGTACAGGTCAGTTATACTTTCTAAAGCTACGATAATTACTACCACCGGCAAGAAAAAACGAATCAAACGGGATTGGACAGTTGTACCAATAAATGCTCTTAGAGGCCAGCATTCAGGACCGGCAGCAAACATCAATCCATGCCCCAGGAATATAAAAGCAAGCGAAGTCGGAAGTGACACAGGTATGATTGTACCGCCGTAAAGCAGAGGCGTGCCGTATACATAACCGAGCAGGACTATAGCGTTAATTGCAGTAACAAGCACGGTAAAGAACCCATAACAATATTTTTTGTTAAGGTGTGGCAGCAGTGAACGGAGAGCGAGCGCAAAACCGGATAAAAGAAAGCAGGCTCCTGTTATAGGCGACATGCGCCCTACAGGGGCTCCACGAAGAAGCGCTGGTTCGGAAATAAAAATAGATTCTATATAATCAATCCCAAGAAAAAACTGGACAATCACTGCTAGTCCGGTCACTGCGACAATGATTGATAGAGCCCCTCTGATACCTGAAGCACTGCCCCTGCTTTTGTTTTCTGCCGCTGTGAAAAGTATGACTCCTGATATAATAAAAAGTATGGCAGTAAGCGGTGCTATGGGAATATAATCTGCATGAATGCTCTTAAGGAATGACGAATCCGTTGCCCATCCCGCAAGCCCCATAGAAGATATAAGAATTGCTATTGCAGCACAAACTCGCGTTGTTGTTTTATAGGAAATCCCTGATTTTCTGATGTGCTCCATACTTTCCTTTCAGTAAGTTGTATGCACCAATAGGGATATTATGATCTGGATCGCTGATTCTAAAATAGAATTTTTTTATATTTATCACAAGCAGGCTCTATTGTCATTAATAAATATAATAAAAGCATAAAACGGTAAAATAATTCAAATTACCTAAAGCGATATAATATTTAAAATGCTTTTTTTATATAGTTTATGGTTTTAAAGCAGGTATAAAAAACTGATATCAGTACACTGACCAGGACCTTATATCAATTGAGCCCTTTTCAGGATCGCGCAATACTACAGCTTCTATTGTTTTTGAAGCATTCCTTACTTGTCCGGTCGCTTTTATCCTGAAGTAATAGCTTCTCATTCCCAGCAAATGTCTTATTCCGCGGGGACCATTGGGTTTGTCATCATAAACATTTTGAAGTGCAGGCTCTGCCTTAACATCATCCATGGATTTAAAGGGATCAGAACTTGCCTGTCTGCTGATGATTGCTTCAACTGCACTGTCATCCATGTCTTCATGGAGAGAGCGCAATACCTCGCGTGGTGCAGTATTGATATTTATCTTGGCTTCCTCTTCATCGAGGTAAGGTGTAAAAACAGTAAAAAGTTTATCAAGACTTTTCCCGGCAGTGACTACATCCGTATTGCCTGTTCCTCCCCCGCCAGATGAGGATGGAGCAGCTACTTGCAGAACGTCACTTGATTCAGGCATCTGGAAATAGAACTCTTTGGTAATCCCCTTTAAAAGCAGCAGTTCAGTCATGTCATCAAAATAATTGCCTTTGCTTTCGTAAGGCACTGTGAGATTGCTGTAATAGGAAGTCAATGCCGGGTCTTCTTCTGATATACCGCTCCATTCCTTCATAACATGTATTATATCGTCGCTATTGTTTGAATTAACCGGCAGGCTATCAAGGATTCTTTTTACGACATTTTGCTGTTGCTCCAGACGGTCCTCTCCCTGTTTCTTTGTATTTTTATTCTTCGATTGATCTTCTTCATCATCTTCACCTTCATCCTCAAGAAATATGTTGAGATTGATTTTGCCGTCCTCATCAGTAATAATTCCGGATGTTACACCTTCTCCAACCGGGATAGCTATGTTCTGTGTAGCCCAAAGCTCGCCCTTATAATCTACAAAGCTGTTTTTATCCTTGTCACTTTTAAAGTCTGCCCTCAATCCGAATATGCCTGCGGCGATGCCTGCTTTTGCAGCATAATATGCCTTGATATCATCCATAGAATTGGCAGCTATGCTCGCATTGGTTCTCATCTCGTAGTTGAACTCAAGTGCAAGGATCACGACAAGTGTGGTGACAAGAAGAACTATGGCCAGGGCAAAGCCTTCGGTCCCTTTTTTGTTTTTATCTTTTTTTATTTTCCGCATGGAATGGTAACTATTGTTGTAAGTGTTATTTCCTTCCCATTTTTTGGTTTCATTGAAAGCGTAATCTTAACTGCGCCGGGAACCTTGCCTTCCTGGTCACCGCCATCCTGATCATCCCATTCATCAACCCATCCTGATTCCCCGTAATACTCAAAGTCAAGCCCGCTGCAGCCATCTATGAATTCCTCTTCTTTTACATCCTCCATAAAATCCCTGCTAAATATGGGCTCCTCGCTCCTCATAAGAGTGTAAGTATCCTTCTTTTTCGTCTCCCCCTCTTCATCTTCTTCTGTTTTGAGGAAATAATATACTCCCATCAGGACAGGTCTTCCATTCTGCCTGTAATTTGCAGCGTTAGATCTTGTTATAAACTGAACCTCGTCAGCATGAACCGACCCGATCTCGTCGTTCATGCCGGAAAAGAAAGTTACATCAGGAGCTACACCTTTGTCTATGGGAACCGCGGTGCTGCGAAGCTCATTTGACATCCTCTCAAGGACCATCCTTCCATTCTCGTAGATATCGATTTTCTCTCTTGTCTCATCTATAGTTTTTACGCTTCCTGTATAAACTCCGTAGATGAATGAAGTTATTATTGCAAGGATAGTAATGGCTACAATGAGTTCAAGCAGAGTGAATCCTGATTTATTTATCTTCATTCCTGAGCTGCAACAAATGTTTCAATTGAAAAAAGTTCCCTGTCTTTTCTTTCGTTGTATATAGTGACCTTAACATCGCGCAGGTAATCGCCAAGCGAAACAGATGCTGTGCTCTTATCAAGTCCGAGGATGTCGCTTGAAACAGGCTTTACAGTGACCTTCCAGTAATATCCGGGATAATCTTCAAATTCTCCTTCACTTTCTCCGGTATTAGGAAAACCCTGCGCTTCTATTTCACCAATTTTTTCCTTTGCCATATTTACAAGCTTTATCTTCTCAACACACTCTGCTGCAGTCCTGATACTCTGCGATTGTGCACGCAGGGCAGCAATAAGAGAGATTGAAAGGATAGCAACTGCCACCATTATTTCGAGGAATGTAAAGCCTGTTCTGTTTTTATTTGGTCCTGTCATGGAGTTATATATCCGTCTTTTATTTCCGTGCCTCCTGTAAGAGGAGATAGAATAAGCGTCAGTTTCTCTTTCTTCCTCTCAAGGTGGATATAATATTTCCCCTCAAGACCTGTCGGAGTAAAAAGGATAATATTTTGCCCTTCACTGAAAACACGGCTGCCAAATGTTATGTCGACAATGTCAGTTCCATCAGGCATTTTGTGATCAAGCATGTGGGCCTCCACCTCCTCTGAGAGTCTCCCCTGCTGGTCCGGAATGGCAACCCAGTATTTCTCTTTATCAAGGTCGAAGACAAAATAGTAAGTCACTCCTTTTGTAGCGGCGAGGTTAAAAACTTCCTTTACACTTCCGGCAAGCCTCCTCAGAGATATCTTATATTCTGTATCCCAAAGCCTGTCTCCAAGTTTCGGGAATATCAGAAGCCCTATCAAACCGATAATCAGGAGCACTACAGAAATCTCTATGAGAGTAAACCCTTTGATGGGTCTTTGCATCAACGATCCTTATCTAGATTCCAGTTTTGAATATCGTCTTCTGTGTCAGCCTGTCCATCCTTGCCGTTTGACCAGAGATCATAATCATTGCTGTTAACACCGGGAGAAAGATAATTGTATGGAGCTCTCCACGGATCGTTGGGAACTTTGCCTCCTTCGATATAGCCTCCGGTTTTCCAGTTAGGCGCGGCCTTTCCTCCCTTGGGCTCGCTCACAAGCGCCTCAAGCCCCTGCTCGGTTGTAGGATAATCTCCATTATCCATCTTGTAGAGCTGGAGAGCTGACTGAAGTGTTGAAATATCACTCTTTGCTTTTACAATATTTGCCTCATCGATCCTTCCGATTACGGCTGTTCCTATAAGTGTGGCGAGAATTCCGATTATTACAACGACAACCATTATTTCAATCAATGTAAAACCCGCTTTCCCAGCACGCACTATTGCAGATATTTTTTTCATACAATCCTTCTCCTCTTTTGTTTTCCTGAAATTAAAAACTTTTTACTATTAATATAATCAGCTGGCTTGACAGTTTTCCGCGTCAGACGCCTGAAGTTTGAAGCCTGAGCGGAACTGCCAATCCGATAATCCTTCACATTACAATATTATTTTATTCCCTTTGTCATGTCAAAGATGGGAAGCAGTATGGCAATAACTACAAAGCCTACAACAGCTCCCATCATTAATATCATTATTGGCTCGATCAGTGAAGTGAGAGCCCTTATTGTTGAATCTGTCTCCGAGTCAAGACTGTCAGAGACTTTGAGCAGCATGTCTTCAAGCTGGCCGCTCTTTTCTCCTGTAGATATCATATGAGTTACCATCGGAGGGAAAAGCCCGCTCTGCTTTAACGGCAAAGCTATCTCCTTCCCCTCTGCTATATCATCTTTTGCCTCCTCAATGACACGGCTCAGCACTTTGTTGTTCACAACATTCTTCACAATGTCCATACAGTATAAAATAGGTATTCCGCTTTTAAGCATTGTGCCCAGAGTCCTTGAGAATCTTGACAAGGCTATCTTGTGAATAAGATTCCCCACCACAGGAATCCTGAGTTTGAATCCGTCGAACCAGAGCCGCCCGTTCTCCGTGTTGATTGCATAACGGATGAGAAAATAGATTGCGATTGCAAGCACAATGATTAGATACCAGAAGTCCCGCATCACCGAACTTACCTTTATGAGCAGCACGGTCGGCAGAGGAAGCGCCTGTTTTGTCTGCTCGAATATTGCAGTAACCTTGGGTATAACGTAAGTAAAAAGGAATGCGACTATGCCGAATCCCACCATCGTCATAATGACAGGATATGCCAGGGCACTCCTTATTTTATTCTTCAACTCAGCCTGTTTTTCAAGAAACTCGGCAAGCCTTGTAAGAACAAGGCTAAGGGCACCGCTTGCTTCTCCGGACCTCACCATGCCGATATAAAGTGGAGGGAAAAACCTCTTGTGTTCGCTGAGCGCATCGGCAAGCGTAGCTCCGCCGTTCACCTTCTCGCGCACATGGAGGAGGACGCTCCTGAATCCTGAATCCTCAAATTGTTCGATAAGGGCACTCAGTGAGTCAATCAAAGGAAGGCCTGCTTCAAGGAGCGTAGCAAGCTGCCTTGAGAACAAAGCTATCTCCTGCGGTTTTATCCATTTAAGTATGGATTTGAAGCTGGGAAATTCCATGGACTTTGACGACTGCGCAGAACTGCTCACTTCTTTCACAGAGGTAAGATAAAGATTTAGTTTCCGCACCTTTGTGCGCGCATCCTGCATGGACTCGGCGTCAATTATTCCGGATGAGGACTTCCCCTTGAGATTAATAGCCTGATATTCATAGACTGCCATATTGGTTAATCCTCGTGAGACACTCTCAGAACTTCTTCGATAGTGGTAAGTCCCTGAATAATTTTTCTTACGCCGTCATGCTTCAGCAACATCATTCCCTTGCTCATCGCTGTTTTTCTTATAGTGTTGGAGTCGTAGCGTTCAAGTATGAGCTTCTTTATATCATCATCGATTCTCATTATTTCAAATATGCCTATTCGCCCCTTATATCCCATATTAAGGCATGACGGACACCCTGCTGTGCGGTAAAGCCTGCCGTCATGCAAATCCTGCCTTTTTATCCCTATGTCACGCAGTTCGTCATCATCAGGCTCATAGCTTTCCTTGCATTCAGGACAGAGAACGCGGACAAGCCTCTGCGCAACAACGCCGCAGAGTGATGACGCCACGAGAAAGGGCTCTATACCCATGTCGAGCATTCTTGTTATGGCACCTGCAGAATCATTAGTATGAAGAGTTGAAAGAACAAGATGTCCTGTGAGCGAGGCCTGGATGGATATCTCGGCAGTTTCGCGGTCCCGGATTTCACCGACCATTATTATATCAGGGTCCTGCCTTAATATTGATCTTAATCCTCCGGCAAAAGTAAGGTCTATCTTGGGGTTTACCTGTATCTGCCCTATCCCGAAAAGCTGATATTCAATAGGGTCTTCAATAGTAATGATGTTCTTCTCGGGTGTGTTCACGCGCGTCAACGCCGCATAGAGAGTCGTTGTCTTTCCGCTTCCCGTCGGTCCGGTTACAAGCATTATCCCGTTAGGCCGCTTTATGAAGCCGCACATCATATCAAGGTCATCACCAAGGAGTCCCAGGTCCTCAAGCCTTATAAGCACACTGGACTTATCGAGGAGCCTCATAACAACTCTTTCCCCGAAGGCGGTTGGAATTACGGAAACACGCAGATCCATAAAATGCTCGGCTATTTTTATCTTGATCCTGCCGTCCTGCGGGAGCCTTTTCTCAGCTATATCCAGGTCAGCCATGATCTTTATTCTTGATATGACAGCAGCCTGATATTTGCGGGGAAGTGATAAAGTATTATACAGGATACCGTCTATGCGGTACCTTATGCGAAGCTCTTTTTCAAATGGCTCAACGTGAATGTCGCTCGCACGCTCGCGCACAGCCTGAAAAAGGGTTGTATTGACAAGCCTTATTATTGGCGCCTCGTTCGCAACATCAAGAAGGTCTTTAGGTTCATCAGAAAGTGATGAGAGCGAGGCAAGGACATCACTGTCAAAATCCATATCCAGCTCTTTTATCATCTGCTCGGTTTCTGTAGCATCAATCCGGTAGTACTGGTTAATGGCGTCAAAAATCGCTGCCTTGGGACATATTACCGGCGAAGTCGGCAGCTCAAAAATCATGGAGATATCATCAAGTACCTGAATCTCAAATGGATCAGAGATTGCGACCCTGATCGTGTCGTCAACGTTATTCAGGGGAAGGATGAAGTTGTTTTTAAGATAGTTCAGAGGGACCTTTGAAAGGATAGACTTGTCGACGTCATCTTCTTCAATTAACTCCTTGTATGGAATTGCAAGCTTATCGCTGAGGGCGATGAGAAACTCCTTTTCAGTTGCCATCCCGGACTGGACTATTCTTTCCACAAGTCCTCCGTTTTTCTCGGAATCAGCAGAGGGCTGCAATATTTCATTAATATTTATTTCAGAGACATTGCGCTCTTTCAGAAAATCAGAAATTATACTTTCAACCAATGACATTACACTTTACCCCTCTTATATCTTCCTCTATCTTCCCTCGGCCCCGTATCTGTTCATCTTTTATACTATAAAAAAACGACCCCTATTAGCAAGAGAAATAACCACTATATTTTACTTCCTGTTGACACATTATTATTGTTGTTATAACATAAAAGCTAAAGGTAATACTTATTTGACTGGAGGTATAACATGCCTATTGTTAAGACAACAGAAAAGGGACAAGTAGTAATACCTGCGGAGATTCGCAAGAGATATCATATCATTAAAGGGACAAAGGTAATAATCATTGATAAGAATGGACAAATCATCCTCAAGCCGGTTTTAAAAGAAGCTGTCAGAGAAGCAAGAGGCTATTTCAAAAAAGGGTCTTCAGCTTTAAAAACTCTTATAGAAGACAGGAAGGAGGATTCCAAAAATTGAAGGGATTTGTTCTTGACAGTTATGCCCTCATTGCTTTCTTTGAAGATGAACCTGGAGCACTAAAGGTAGAACAGATTCTGAAGCAGGCGGAATCAGGCAAAGTAAACCTGTTAATGAGCATGGTAAACTGGGGAGAAGTATATTATTCTATTTACCGTTCCAAGGGAGAGGACAAAGCAGAGGAATCTCTTCTTATCATAGAACAGCTTCCAATCAAGCTTATTGATATTGACCAAAGCCTTATGTATCAGGCAGCGACTCTCAAAGCAAAGCATGCAATTGCTCTCGGAGATTGCATTGCATCTGCAATTGCTATAAACATTGATTATCCGGTCGTGACCGGAGATAAAGAATTCAAGAAGCTCGGCAGCAGAGTAAAAATAGAATGGATCCCATGAAACGAATTATTTCCAATAATACTTTTTTGACAGACAACTTTCTTATATGGTAAAAGAAAAAATATGAGCAGAAAAAAAGAATATAGATTCACCATTATTATAGAACCATGTGAAGAAGGCGGATTTTTTGCCACATGCCCCGCTTTTCCCGGCTGTCATGTAGAAGGAGAAACCTACGAAGAAACACTCAAAGAAATGAAAGCAGCTATTGATGCATTTATAGCAGATTACAAAGAAGAAGGTGAATTGATCCCTGAAGATGATATAACAATCACCACTTTAAAGGTTGCAATTTGAGCCCTAAGTTTCCTGCTGTTACATCTGATGAAGTTATCAAGGTTCTGCAAAAAATAGGTTTTAGGTTCAAAAGACAATCTGGCAGCAGCCACGGAATTTATTATAGAGAAATAGACAAGAAAAGGACTGTAGTTCCAATTCACAAAGGCAAAATCCTAAAAAGAAAAACTCTTAAATCAATTCTTTCTGACAGCGGGCTTACCATCCATGAGTTCATCAAACTCAAAAAGTAACCGCTTTAAAATTCATTGTTGAGATACTTTTATATTACCTTGACTTAGCCTGAACCCCTTTGCTAAAAACAACCTGTTTTATCAGATAGAAGCGAATCTCTGATTGTTACTTTATATTAACAATTTTTTTAAAGCGAAGGTGAGATTTGGATGTGAGGCGAGGAAGCGGAGGATCAGCATACCGGAGCATACTTTTCCGTATGTGAGGATTGCTGACCGGACGCTGACAAAGCATCACGCCAAATATTGCCTTCGCCAATTAGGCAAAATGAAAGAAAGAACAGTCTACCAGTGCCAATCCTGCGGCTACCAGTCTCCCAAGTGGCTGGGAAAATGTCCTGACTGCAATGAATGGAATGCATTTGTCATGGAAAAAGAAGTTTCCGTGATGCGGTCGGCTTTCAAGCTCCCGTCGCTTCAGGAAAAATCAAAGCCCCTTTCGCTTTCGGAAATAAAGAACGACAACGCGGCGCGCATAAAAAGCGGCATTGACGAGTTTGACAGAGTTCTTGGCGGAGGACTTGTGGCCGGTTCGACTGTTCTTCTCGGAGGCACGCCGGGCATCGGGAAGTCAACGATACTGCTTCAGGTGCTGGACAAATTTTCAAAAGCAGGGATATCGGGACTTTATGTATCAGGAGAGGAATCACCGTCACAGTTGAAGCTAAGGGCCGAACGATTAGGGCTCACGCCGGAAAACCTTTATATTCTTTCCGAAAACTGCTACGAACTTATAAAGGAACATATAGAAAATTTAAAACCATCTGTGATAGTCATTGATTCTATCCAGACCATGTACACCGGGCAACTCCCTTCTTCACCGGGAAGTCTGGCTCAGTTAAGGGAAGTCTCCGGACTGCTTATGTTCCTCGCAAAGTCAGGAGGCATTCCAATACTAATTACGGGCCATGTGACAAAGGAAGGGAATATTGCAGGACCCAAGGTACTTGAACATATAGTTGATGCCGTGCTGTATCTCGAAGGTGACAGCGGGAATTATTACAGGATTTTAAGGACAGCAAAAAACCGCTTCGGTTCAACGAATGAAATAGGGATATTCGAAATGAGGGAGGAAGGGATGAATGAGGTCAAAAATCCTTCCGAAATATTCCTGTCAGAAAGACGTGAAACTTCTCCCGGTTCGGCAGTCACATGCTGTATAGAGGGAACAAGGCCGCTGTTGGTAGAAATACAGGCGCTCGTTTCACGCTCCTCATTCGGGATCCCGCAGCGTATAACAAAAGGACTCAATGCAAGGCGGGTATCGATTTTAACGGCTGTGCTTGAAAAAAAGCTTGGCATGAGGCTGTCGCATGAGGATATATTTGTAAATGTAGTCGGCGGAGCAGAGATAGACGACCCTTCTGTTGACCTTGGTACAGTTATGGCTGTAATATCTTCTTTCAGGGACAAGGCAGTAAAACAGGAAACTGTCTTTACAGGAGAAGTCGGGCTTACCGGGGAAATCAGGTCTGTAAGCCGGGTTGAACTCAGAGTAAACGAAGCAGAAAAACTGGGATTTAAAAAAATTGTAGTACCTGCAGGAAACATTAAAGCGTTACAGGACAAAAAATCAATTAAGATAATAGGAGTGGAAAATATAAAAGATGCCATTGAAGCTGCGATTTAATAAAAACATTTTTTTTCTTTCAGCGTTCTTATTAGCTTTCCTTTTATTCATTCTGCCTTCATGCACAAAGATTAAAGTCTATTCAGATGCACTCACGGTAGAAAAGAACTGGACTGCGCCGTTGCATGGAACAAACGAATTCTTCCTGCTCCAGCCATCCCCGCAGTTAAGCGACGTCAATTATGACGGGTACTATGACGTGGTTGTGGGAAATGCCAGGGGATTTGTTTACTGCCTCGACGGCAGGGACGGTTCGCTTCTCTGGCGCTTCAAGGCAACGGACAGCATATCCACGACACCGACGATTGATGACGTTGTCGGGGTTGGAGGAAAAGAGATTCTTGCAGGCTCAATCGACGACACGCTCTACTGTCTGCTTGGAGAAAAAAGGAAGCTCATCTGGAGCTATCCGACAAAAAACGATATACTGGCCAGCCCTATTGTTCTCCAGGCATCAGGAGAAGGGAACATGAACGTCATCGGGACTTCAGGCAATGAGCTTTTCAGTCTCTCAGGCAAGGATGGGGGGCTTATATGGAAAATAGGATTTGAATACAACTTTAGCTCATCCCCTCTGGTAGATGATGTCAACGGTGACGAAGTCGGTGAAATACTAATAGGGAGCGAGGATCATAACCTTTACTGCATAAGGGGAGAAGACGGGAAAAACCTCTGGAACTTTAAAACAGGAGACCAGGTGCTCTCAACCCCGATAGCCACTGAATTTGAGCCCAATGGAGACAGGATGATTATATTCGGGTCCTGTGATAATTACATGTACTGCCTCAACGGGAGAACAGGAAAAGAGGTATGGAAATTCAAGGCAGAAGACAACATAAGCTCTTCCGCTATAGCAGGAGATATAAGCGAGGAACCGGGAACAGAGATAATATTCACATCATGGGACAAATATGTTTACTGTCTTCGCGGAAGCGACGGCACATTGTTATGGAAATTCAAAACAGATGCAGGGATAATCTCCGCCCCTGTAATAGCAGATCTTTATGGAAACGGAATGAAGGTACTGGTTACATCCAATGACAAGAATCTTTACTGTTTAGACGGTGAAAAGGGAGAACTGCTTTGGAAATTCACAGCCCGCGCCCCATTCTGGACAAGACCTGCTGTCGGGGACATTGAAAACGACGGGACAGCAGAGATAATTGCCTCAACCATAGACGACAGGGTATATTGCCTCTCCACACACTCTAAGAATTTCCAGAGGAAAGAAAAACATGACAGATAAATTTTTTATCACCACCCCTATCTATTATGTAAACGATGTGCCGCACATCGGGCATGCTTACACTTCTATTGCCTGCGATGTAATGGCACGTTTCAAAAGACTTCAGGGCAAAGAAGTCCTTTTCTCTACCGGCACTGACGAGCATGGACAGAAGGTTGAGAAAGCTGCCTCCGAAAAAGGGGAAAAACCTATCGAGCTTGCCGACAGGGTTGTGGAGCGTTTCAAATCTCTCTGGCAGAAGCTGGATATTACGCATAATGATTTCATCCGCACCACGGAGCCGCGCCACAAGGATGCGGTCACAAACCTTTTCAAAAAAATAATGGAAAAGGGAGACATCTATAAAGGATTTTACGAAGACTGGTACTGCACACCATGCGAGACATTCTGGACAGAGATGCAGCTTGCAGCAGACGGCAATTGCCCCGACTGCGGAAGAAAGACTGAAAAGCTCAAAGAAGAAAGCTATTTTTTCAGGCTTTCCAAATACGCTGAACCTTTGCTTTCATTCTATGAAAAGAATCCCGGCTTCATTGCCCCAGAATCCCGCAAAAACGAGATAATAAGCTTTGTCAAAGGAGGATTGAAGGATTTAAGTATAAGCCGTACTTCCTTTAACTGGGGGATACCTGTCCCGGGCGATGAGAAACATGTGATCTATGTCTGGTTCGATGCGCTGATAAATTATCTCACTGTTACCGGATTCCCTTCAGATGAGAACCGTTTCAGAAAGACGTGGCCCTGCGATGTGCATGTAATCGGAAAGGACATTCTCAGGTTTCATGCGGTGTTCTGGCCTGCATTCCTTCTTTCTGCGGACATTGAACCCCCAAAGAAAGTTTTCGCGCATGGCTGGTGGACAGTGGACGGGAAAAAAATGTCGAAGTCGCTCATGAACGTAGTTGAGCCGAATGCTCTTATAGATGAATTCGGAGTTGACACTGTCAGATATTTTCTCCTCCGGGAAGTGCCCTTCGGACTTGACGGCGATTTTTCAAGAACCGCCCTTACAGGCCGCTTTAATTCTGATCTTGCAAATGACCTCGGCAACTTATTCTCACGGTCAATCACGATGATAATCAAATACAGAGACGGGAAAGTCCCTCAAATAGACGACTCCGAGCAGTGCGAACTCTCGGACAAATGCCTTTGCGAAAGAGCCTCAAAAACTTTTGATGAAGTAATACAATATATAGAAGAGCTTTCATTCAGCAAAGCCCTTGCTTCAATATGGGTGCTTCTCAATGAAGTGAACAGATATATAGACAAGAAAGCCCCATGGCAGCTTGCCAAAAAAGGGGATGATAACGAACTTGACAGGACGCTTGATAACATATTCAGGAGCCTCAAGGTATGCACCGTACTTTTAACTCCTTTCATGCCGGAAAAGGCGCATAAGATGTGGGCTCTTCTCGGACTTGCCGGAAAACCTGAAGAGCTTGCCCCGATAACTCTGGCAAAACTCTGGGCAATAGACGGCAAAATAGAAGTAAATAAACCTGAAGCTCTTTTTCCAAGGATAGAGACAGCGGAAGCAAAACCTGAAAAGGGAGTTGAAAAATCCGGAGAGAAAATTATGACTTCTGACGCTGAGCTTTTAAGCATAGATGACTTTAAAAAAATAAAGATAAGGACAGCCAAAGTTCTATCTGCCGAGAAGGTGCCAAAGTCTGATAAATTATTAAAACTCACAGTAGATGACGGAGAAAAGGAAAGAACCATAGTAGCCGGAATCTCACTCCACTACAAACCTGAAGATATAGTCGGAAAGACCATCACCATAGTCGTAAACTTAAAACCGGCAAAGCTAATGGGAGTGGAATCAAACGGGATGCTTCTTGCGGCAAGCGACGACAAAACACTTTCCATACTTACAACAGACAGGGAAGTAAAAAACGGTTCTCCGGTAAAATAATAACCTCAAATGATAATAGAAACACACGCTCATCTTTACAGTCCTGAGTTTGAAAATGACATTGATGCCGTCATAGAGAGGGCAAATGAATCAGGCATCGGGGTGATAATCACCGTATCTTCTGACATACAATCTTCTATAGCCAACCGCGCAATTTCATCGCGTCATAATATATACTTTGCTCCGGGGATACATCCACATGACACAGAGAATAATACAGACGAGGATTTTGCAAAGATAGAAGAGCTCATTAAAGATGAAAAAGCAGTTGCAGTAGGAGAGACAGGGCTCGATTTTTTTAAGAATTACGCTCCTCAGGAATCTCAGGAACATTCATTCGTAAAACAGATAGACATAGCAAAGCGCGCGGGCAAACCCCTCATAGTCCATTGCCGTAATTCCTATGAAAGGTCTATCGAGATATTAGAAGCTGAAGATGCAAGAGCTGCAGGAGGTGTCGTCCATTGTTTCTCGGGAGATTATAAAGCGGCAAGACAGATACTGGATATGGGTTTTTACATTGGTGTCGGTGGCACAATAACCTATCCTAACTCATCCCCGCTTAGGGAGATAATAAAAAAAGTCCCGCTTGAAAGTGTGCTTCTTGAAACAGATTGTCCCTATCTTCCGCCGCAGCCATATCGTGGAAAACGGAATGAACCGTCGTTTCTCGTCCATGTGGTAAAAGCCATTGCAGAGCTGAGAGGGCTTTCTGAAGAAGACATTGAAAGGATGACATCGCTAAATGCTGAAACGCTTTTCTCGCTCGGTGTCATAAGTCCATCAGCGTCAATTGCTTACAAGATCAGGAACTCACTTTATCTCAATGTTACAAACAAGTGCTCAAATCATTGCGTATTTTGTGCAAGGGGAACCCGCCCCCTTGTGAAGGGACATCTTTTGAGGCTTGAGAAGGAACCGTCTGCCGGAGAAATGTTAAGTGCAATCGGAGAGTATTCCCAATATGACGAGATAGTTTTTTGCGGATACGGCGAACCGCTTATAAGGCTTGATTTTGTAAAAGAGGTCGCAGGTGCTCTAAAAAAGAAGAATGTGAAAATCCGCATCAACACCAACGGGCAGGCAAACATAATACATGGGAGAAACATACTCCCTGAGCTCAAAGGACTTGTGGACAGGATTTCAATAAGCCTGAACGCCCAGAATGCGGAACTCTATCATAAGATATGCCGGTCAGATTTCGGTAAAATGTCTTATGATGAAATAATCAGGTTTGCAGCAGAGGCAAAGAAATATATCCCTGACGTCACTCTTACTGTAGTTGATTTCAACGACATAGATGTCGGGGAATGCCGCGCAATCGCTGAATCAATCGGTGTTGGATTCAGGATAAGAGAATATAATGAAGTGGGTTAAATAAAAAAGGGGAGCATTGTTCTGCTCCCCTCATTTCTTTCACCCTGACTAGAAGGTTGTCAGCAACCCTAAGAAACTATTATTTCACTGCACTTTTTAAAGCTGCGCCGGCTGAAAACTTGGGAACTCTTCTTGCCGGAATAACAATTGCGCTACCTGTACGTGGATTTCTACCAGTTCTTTTCTTTCTTTTCGCAGTACCGAATGTTCCAAAACCAACGAGAGTGACTTTCTTGCCGCCTTTTAAAGTCTTTGTAACTGAATCAATGAGAGAGTTTAAGGCTTTTTCTGCTGCTGCTTTGGAGATGTCGGCCGATTTGGCCATCGCTGCTACCAATTCCCCTTTGTTCATGTTACCTCCTTTAAGATTTATAGGTCAGGGTGAATATTCTAGGCAAATTATAATGTGGAAACCCTTGCCTGTCAAGCATTTTAAGAAGACATATCATTTTTTTTCACGAATGACGGGGACTACAGAAGATAACACCATTCAATTCTCATCGATGACTTCAACTTTACAGGGAGCTTCATCAATTATCCTGTCAACTGCAGAACCAAAAATCATCCTCGCGATATTGGATCTTCTTGCCCTTGTCAGGATAACAAGTTCAATAGAGAGCGTTGAAATCTTCTTAAGAACTTCATCTGCAAATTCTCCGCGTTCAACGTACACAGAATAGGAGACTTCTTTCTCTTTCAATTTTGCTTCAATCTCCTCTATCAGCGCATATCCTCTCTGCCTGTATTCCTTCATTATAATAGCCTGAAGCTCCTCGGAAGGCCCTTCGCCGAGAAGATCCATCTCATGTATCTTGGTAAAAACCGCATTCGAGATATTGGAATCGAGAATGAAAAGAAGATCTATGTGGGCCTTCTCCTGATTTGCTTTCTCTACTGCGTACTCAATAGTTTTTTTTGACTGTCTTGTTGTGGAAAGAACAAGCATTATCCTGTTCACGTCAAGCCTCCTAATTTACAAGGCCTATGAGAGGCCAGTAAAATTTATACGTGATAATGATGGCAAAAAGAGAAATAACAGAAAGAATCAATCCCGGAACAACCATGTCTTTCATCTTAACGTAACCTGAAGAATATGCAATGGCGCAGGCAGGCGTACTCATTGGAAGACAGAAGGCAAGCCCTGACGGAATGGCAACGCTGAATGTGATTACCTTAGGGTCAATGCCGTAGCTCTTCGCAAGGCTTATGCCTATGGGCATCATTATGGCAACTACCGCTGAATTGCTCATCCCTTCAGTAAGATAAAGAGATATTGTGGCTATCACGACAATAAGCCAGAAAGCGCCTGATACATAATTTCCAATGAAATTATTTGCGACCCACAATGCGGCGCCGCTTTTTTCAAGCCCGAAACCGAGACTGATAGCCCCACCGTACATCAAGATTATTCCCCAGTTGACATGCTCTTCAACTTCCTTCCACTGGACGAGTTTCAGGACGAACATTACGAAAACTGCCCCAAGCGCAACATTTGCAATCTCAAAAACGCTGCTGTAAAAAACCCACAAAAAAATCGTAACCACCATTATCATGCTTATAACCTTTTCCCTGCCGGTTATCTCACCCATTTCATTGATCTTTGTCATAAGAACGCTTTCAGCCTCCTTTGTATCCGAAACATCTATCTTGAAAAAGATATATAGAAGTATGATGGCACCAATAAGGTCTATGATGACGATAGGAAGCGCGGCTAAAATCCATTCGAAGAATCCTATTGTCTGTCCCGTCGCCTTGTTCAGTATTCCAACAGCAAGAGGGTTTCTTGCACCGCCGAGGAATGTGCCTACTCCTCCTATTATGACCCCCCATGTCGGAGCGACAATCATCGCCTTCGCATAACTGCTCTCAAGTGGCTTAAGCCGCATTGCCCGCGAGATTTCAAGGACTATTGGAAACATCATTGCCGCAACTGCATGCTCGGACATGAAGAAACTGAAAAGTGCAGGAGCGAGAAATAGCCCCAGCAGTAACATCCTTGGAGTCTTTCCGAACTTGGCGAGCACAATGAGAGCTATGCGCGTTGAAAGCCCTGAACTCATCATCCCTGCAGCGAGGATGAAAGCTCCAAGTATAAAAAAAACAGCCTTGTTGCCAAAAAGTGCAAATGCCTGGTCGCTCTCCATTACCCCCGTAAGAGGGAGAAGGATTATGGCAAGCAGGCTTGTGATCTGTAAAGGTATTGGCGCAAAGACCCAAAGTATAAGGCAAACGGCAAATACTGCGATCGCTCTCTGTCCGATTAATGTCAATCCTTCCGGAGTCGGCATAGTAAGCAGCCACCAGAAAATAAACGCTGTTGTCAGAAGGAGAACTCGTCTTGCACCGAGAGAGAAAATCTTTCTCCAGAGGTAAGTAGGATTGGAAGTAAATTTACTCATTTGAAAAATTCTAGCACGACCAATAAACAACTTTCAACATGAAAGGGTGGGGAGTAAATTAAATCCCACTTCCGTCAATATGGATACCGCACTCTTTCTCTCCGCATTCCCATGGGAATTTTCCCGCCCTCTTCTGTCTTGTCGGGAAAATGGGGATATGACACGGCTCACAACCTATGACTTTATAAACTTCCCCAAAGGGAGATTTAAAATCATAGAGCTTGTTATAAGGAAGGTTATTATCCTTTATATATTTTTCAACCTGGCATTCAAGCCAGTCAAAAAGGGGATTAATCTTGATTATCGTTCTGTCTTTCCTCCTTATCACTTCTACCTTCTTTGCTTTTTCCTTCCTTGACTCGGACTGGTCAGCCCTTACTCCGCTTATCCAGACATCAAGGGTTTCAAGCGCTCTTTTGTTAGGATTCACTTTACGTACCTGACAGCATGCGCTCCTGCCAAACTTGGAATAATGGGGATGAGATCCCATATCACTGCTCAGTTCTTCAAGCTCTTTCGGGTCAGGACAGAAACGTTCAATCCTGATGTTGTATTTCTTTTCAACCTCATCCAGAAGGTCATAGGTTTCTTTGAAGTGTTTCAGAGTATCAATAAAAAATACCCGAAAATCCCCTGTGATCTTTGACGCCAGATCAATTGTCACAATCCCTGTATTCTGGAGACTCGTTCCGATAGCCGCTCTTTTCCCAAAATTTGCAAATGCCCATTCGAGCAGTTTTTCTGCCGGGAGTTCTTCAAGTAACGAGTAAGGATCTTCCTCTATCAGATTTTTTACTGTCGCTTCCATAGCTCACCTCTTCAGAAAAAATTTCTCTCTCCGCGATTCTTATTATATAAAAAAACATATATTATTCTTTTTGTCAACTTAAAATGATATTCCCATAAATACTATTTATATTATCAAATATATCAATAATTTATAATATTAATTGTAATATATAGAATAAGCCTATTAGACAATTTTGAATTTAGTAATTGTCTTGGCAGTCCCGCGCAGGCTTAGAACTACATGCGCCTTCTGCGGGAGCTGCCAAGCCATTAATCATTGTTTATACTCCACGTGTTAGGATGTGTCATAGTATTTAAACTTCTTTGTTAATTGCATTTAAGCAAGGATTGAGCGGGGGCGGTCTGCATGGAGCGCATGAAGTTTTAAGCGAAAGGCAGACTACCTCCCGCTTCGATGTAGTCAAAGAACAACTTTTTTTGCATCCTCTGCGAGATAATTTATTTTTCCGCAGAGCTACAATTTAATCGTCAAGCCGTCATAGGCAAGGAAAACTCCTGACGGAAGTTTTGCGGATGTCATATCATGGTCAATTTCATGCGAAATGTGTGTAAGGTAGGTAGTTCGCGGATTTACTTTTTCAATGACAGAAAGCGCCTCGTCAATTGTAAAGTGAGTTGGATGAGGCGTGTCTCTCAGGGCACCAAGCACAAGGACATCAAGCCCTCTCATCTTCTCCAATGTTTTATCATGAATAAAATTAACATCCGTGAAATAGGCAAAGTTCCCTGTCCTGAAACCTGAGACTTCAAATATTCCATGCCTCCCTTCAAGCCGCTCAAATAAAACACCGCCGGTCTCGATATGGCTGTTAATCACATTAGGAATAAGCGCAGGGATGCCGCCGCCGGGGATCAGATATCCTTCAAAGACATAGGCAAAAATGCTCTTTATCTCCTCAATCGTTTTTTTTGAGCCGTAAATTGGTATCACCTTTCCCGATACTTCGTTAAACCTTCTCAATTCATCCAAACCAAACACATGGTCTGCATGGCAGTGCGTGTAAAGCACGGCATCAATCCTGTCTAAGCTGTGTCGAAGCGCCTGTTCACGAAGGTCTGTTGACGTATCAATGAGAATCCGGAAATCATTTTCAAAACAGATATAAAGCGATGCCCGGGTTCTTTTGTTCTTAGGATTTTCCGAGCGGCAGACAGCACATCTGCACGCAATCTTGGGAATGCCATGCGACGTCCCTGTACCAAGAAAGATTATTTCCATTCTATTCCTTCTCTACCATTTTTATAAATTCTTCTTCGCTTATGACTTTTACGCCAAGTTGTTTTGCTTTATCAGCTTTCGAACCGGCATCCTCTCCTGCAACCACAAAATCAGTCCTGCTGCTCACCGATGAAGCAACATGACCTCCCGAATGTTCTGCAAGACGCTTCGCTTCATCTCTGGTAAATTTCTTAAGTGCACCGGTAAAAACAAATGTTTTCCCTTCAAGTACAGCAGAGACATTCTCATCGGGTTCAACAATCTTTATTCCGGCGGACAACAGCTTTCGCACTACATTCATATTCTCATTTATTTTAAAAAACTTTACAACGCTTGCCGCAACCTCAGGCCCAACCCCTTCAATGGAGAGAAGCTCTTCTTCAGCCGCATGTGAAAGTTTTTCAATTGAACGGAATCTCTTTGCAAGTATCTTCGCGACATACTCTCCTACAAGCCTTATCCCTAGCGCATAAAGAAATCTTTCAAAAGACGGATGTTTGCTTTTTTCAATTGCCTCAATAATATTGGAAGCGGATTTATCCCCCATCCGTTCAAGCCCTGACAAAGTTTCATTATCAAGCCTGTATATATCTCCGAGGTCTGACACTATCCCCTTGTCAACAAGCTGGTCCACAAGTTTGTCTCCAAGTCCTTCTATATCCATGGCAAGGCGCGATGCGAAATGTTTCATCCCTTCTTTAATCTGGGCAGGGCAGGAAATATTGGTACACCTGTGATACGCGCCTTCTCTTGTGACAGGGGCTGAACAAACAGGACATTCCTCAGGCATTATGAATTTCCTCAAATCGCCTGTTCTCTTCTCCGGGATCGGCTTTACCACCTCAGGAATCACATCCCCTGCTCTTCTTACAATGACGGTATCTCCTATATGAACATCTTTTCTCTCTATCTCGTCTATGTTGTGAAGCGTAGCCCTTCCCACCTCAACACCTCCAACCCGTACAGGCGAGAGCTTTGCCACAGGGGTCAAAATCCCGGTCCTTCCCACCTGCACCGAGATATCTTCTATTACCGTCACCGCTTCTTCCGGTTCAAACTTCACAGCTATAGCCCAGCGCGGAGAACGTGTCCTTTCTCCGAGCTCCCTTTGAAGAGAAAATTCATTCACCTTCACGACCATCCCGTCTATCTCGTAATCAAGAGATTTTCTCTTTTCACCAAGCCTGTTGAAATAATTTATTACGTCACTTATGGAATAACAGACCCTAACTTCCGGGTTAGTCCTGAAGCCCCATTGTTTTATGGTTTTGAAGAATTCCTCCTGTGTTGCAGGTTCAAAGCCTTTAGAGCTTCCAAGACCGTAAAGGAAAATATTGAGAGGTCTGCTTGCAGTTATTTTTGGGTCAAGCTGCCTGATTGAACCTGCCGCCGCGTTCCTCGGATTTGCAAAGACAGGCTCTCCATTTTTTTCTCTTTCCATGTTCAATGAATTAAAATCTTTTTTAGACATATAAACCTCACCCCGGATTTCTATCCGTGAAGGATGTGGTTTACTACCCTTCATCATCCGGAGAATAACTGATTTAATAGTCTTAAGATTCTGGGTCACATCCTCGCCTGTAAAACCATCTCCGCGTGTTGCTCCGTTCAGAAACTTTCCGTTCTCATATAAGAGGTTCACTGCAAGCCCGTCAATCTTAGGTTCAACGATGTAGGTAAATTGATGTCCCGTGCCTGAAAGCTTTTTTACCCGTTCATCGAACTCGCGCACTTCTTCTTCGCTGAATGCATCGGCAAGACTTAGCAGAGGGGTTGCGTGGGTTATCTTCGAGAATTCCTTAAGAGGTGCTGCACCTACCCGTCTTGTAGGGGAATCGGGTGTTACAAATTCAGGATGTTCTTCTTCCAGTTTTTCAAGCTCGCGGAAAAGCCTGTCATATTCTGAATCAGGGATTTCAGGATCATCGAGGACATAGTAGCGGTGATTATGATAATTTATATCCTCCCTTAACTTCTCTATCTGTTGCCGGATTTTTTCGTCGTTCATTGTAGGGCATTATATTGCATGGTAAAACTTACTGGGAGGCTTCTATCTTTTTCTTATAAACAGGGAAATAAAATAACTTATATGTCTTATTTCCCAAATCTCTTTCATATCCGAAAAGCCCCTTCAATATTGAGAACCTGAGGCTTCCATCTGTCTTCCCTTTTTCATATTCACAGAGCGAAAAAATAGCTCCTATGTTTTTATAAAAAGCCTCACCGAATAGCCCCTTCTCATCAAATGGAAGAAGATCAAGTGTCCTGAACAATGCCTTGTCATTATCTCTTCTGTAGGAACCAAGGGGCCAGACTTTTGTTATCCTCTCATTTATTATTTCCGGTGTCTCAGGCGTTTCCTTATTTTTCTTCTTAGTCTCAGTTTTCTTGTCATAGTAAATGGGAAGTACCATGCACATCTTTTCATGTGTATTAGCAAGTTGAAGATCATTCGCCCAGACTATTGGCCAGAGAAAAAAATTGCGCGTTGAATCATCTTTTTTATCGATTCTAAAAAGCGGGAAGGCTTGTGTTACATTCCTCTTCTCACTCCTTGTGTATGAAACAATAGGCCAGACAATATCACGCCTTATATAATCCTGACCCGGCCTTTTTTCTCCCATATAAATCGGGAACATAAACATGTCTATCTGCCGGTCCTTTGACTTCAAATAGCCGTAAAAAGGAAGAAAGAGCAATCTGTCCTTCGAAAGCTGCCCGTCATCTCCATAGAACTTCTGACGGTTGAAAAAAGGCCACATGTAAAAAACCTTGTCATGTTTTCCTTCAACCTTGTCCATTCCATAGAGCGGCCATACCCTGAAGCTTTCTTTCCCCGCCCCTTTTCCTTTTTGTACGATAGGCCAAAGATAATTATATGATGTCTCATCATCTTTAACTGACTTTGTATAGAGAGGGAACATATATATGTCCAGACTGTCTCTGCCAAACCATCCTTCAAACTTTCCGTAGAAAGGGAAAAAAACCTGCGACTTCTGGTTGTCTTTCTCACTGGAGATATATAAAGGCAGAGCATAGAGATATTTTCTTTTCATCCATGTACGATTCATATCATTCTTGTAAAATAAGAATGGGAGAACGCGGAGATTGACAGTGTCTTTCTCCCTGCTGTATTTGCTTATAGGCCAGAGAATATCGAGCTGAGTCTTATCTTTTTCGGTATCTGATTCATATCCGAAAAAAGGAAGGAGGCGGTATTCCCGGTGCACGTCGCTTTTCTTAAATGAGAAAAAAGGGGTATAGCTTGTTTCCTTTTCTTCGCCAAATGAACTGGAAATAAGATTTAGGAACAGAGATATTCCTATAATTCCAATTAAAATTACTTTTTTCATTAAGTAAATTTTCTTCTTTAGAACAGGAATAAGAGCGAGCCCATGAAAGTGCTGATCGGCGAAAGTTCGCTTGCCTGCTCAGCAGAATCGCCAAGTTCCTTTAAAGATTTCTTGGCTGTATCATAAAGCTCTGTATCGTTCACAAGCTTTCCAAGAGTTCCTTCACCCTTATTCACCTTGGTAAGGATTGAGTTCAGATTCTCTGATGTTTCCTTTACCTTTACTATCGTTTCTTTCAGGTTTTCCCTGTTTTCCGAGATAACGCCGTTAAGATCTTTTCCAACCTTAGAGAATTGATCAATTACTTCCGGGGCTTTTTCTTTAAGGTCAGTTGAAAGTGTTTCAAAGTTCTTTATGGCCTTGGTCACTGAATTCTCGTTTTTTGCCACAAGATTATTAAGCCTCCCTGAAAAGCTGTCAATATTAGCAATGGCGCTGTTTATATGCGTTTCATTATCTACAAGAATCCTGTTTAAAGATTTTGTAGCATCATTGATGTTGGTTATCATGCTGTTTAGACCTTCCTTGTTCTGCGCCACCACCTCATCAAGACCCTTTGCTACATTTGTAAGCTGGTCAACAAGAGCATCAATATCCGCCGGACTAGTGCCATGTCCGAGAGACTCACCATCCGATACCATAGCCTGAGAAGGGTCTCCATAAGAGAGTTCAAGGTACTTCTGCCCCAGCAGGCTGTCGGATCTTACGGCAACTTTGGAACCCTTATGTATTTGCACTCCGTCGTCTATTCTCATTGCGACTGCGGCTTTTCCGTCCTTGATTGTCAAGTCCTCAACCCTTCCTACTCTTACTCCCGCAAGTTTGACAGGTGATTCCTTTTCAAGTCCTGCAACACTGTCAAGGTCAGCAGTAAGCATATAGCCATGGGGCTTGAGCCAACTAATCTCGCCGAACTGCATTGAAAGCCAAACCAGGATTACAAGGGCTCCAATAGTGAACAGCCCGACTTTAGTTTCAACCTTAAATCCTCTGTTTTTCATACTGACTCTCCTTATTCTGTATAAAAAAAGTTTCTATAAAATTTTTATTGGACCTTGTGATGACCCGCTTAAAAACTGCACTACATAAGGATTATCTGTTTTCTTTAATTCCTCAGGTGTCCCGGCAAACTTTATCTCTGTTTCATATATCATCGCCACATGTTGGGCAATCTTGTATAATCCCGGGATATCGTGGCTTGCTACGATAGATGTAACCCCGAACTTTTTCTGCGTATCCTCTATAAGGCTATTGATTGTATCTGAAAGGACCGGATCAAGCCCTGTCGTAGGTTCGTCATAAAGTATAACTTGAGGGGTCAAAGCAAGAGCCCTTGCAAGCCCTACCCTGCGTTTCATTCCTCCTGACAACTCTGAAGTCATCTTATCTTCAACGTCTTTAAGACCTACATCATGCAGCCTCTGCAAGACTATCTCATTTATCTCTTTGTCCTTCATATTCGTATTTTCCCTTAACGGGAACGCGACGTTCTCCCATACTGTCATAGAGTCAAAAAGAGCGGCGAACTGGAAAAGGAATCCGAAGTTCCTTCTAGTCTCTTTCAGTTCCATCTCACTCATCTTCCCGATATCTTTCCCATTATAGAGAATCTCGCCTTCATCAGGCTTAAGGAGTCCGATTATATGTTTCAGGATTACGCTCTTCCCCTGACCACTGCCGCCAATGATGACTGTAGTCTTCCCTTTTTCAATAGTAAGGTTAATGTTATTTAAAACTTTTTTTCCGTTAAAGGACTTCGAAACATTTTTTAACTGTATCATTCCCTTTTTACCTCAGATTTTGCCTGTAACCGTCTTGTTTAAAAGACTTTCTGTAGTCTTTACCTTTAATTTCAACTATCACACACATCTCATAAAGTCTGGAAAGGAGCCTTGCACCTACCCTTTCCTCCAGAGATTCCTCCCCCTCGACATCACCATGCGCAAGCTTCCAGTTAGATGTTATGATAGTAGGTTTCTTGTCATTGTACCTCTTGTTCAGTATGTACATCAGTATGTCGCGTCTCCAGTCCGTCACCTTCTGCGCACCGAGGTCATCGAGTACCACCAGCTCTTTTTCAATAACAGGAGAAAGAACCTGAGATTCCGAAAGCGCTGAATCACTGCTGAAGGTATTTTGTATGGCTTTTAACAGCTCCCATGAATCATAGAAGATCCCGTCAACCATCTTCCTGTCTATAAGGCTTTTAAGAATGGCAACTGCAAGATGGGTCTTTCCTACACCGCAGCTCCCTATAAAAAAAAGGCCTGTATCAATACCGGGGTATGTGGCGACAAATTTTTCTGCGATCTTCTTTGCTTTGTTGTGGCTTGGATCGTGCATCTCATAATTGTCGAAACTGCAATCAATATATCTTGAAGGAATATTGCACCTCTCATTTATCCTTTTTTTGACAAGATCTGTAAAGCAGGAGCAGCGGCGAACCTGCCTCAACCCTTCCTGATCATCAGGTATCCATCCTGTCCCCTGGCAGAAGCTGCATTCTTCTTTTTGCTTTAAAGCCCCTGTTCCCTTAGCCATTATTTATATCCCTGTTCTTTCCGCAAGAGCGACAAGAAGCAATTCCTCGACTGTTCTCTCATATTCCTGCGCGCTCATATTTTTTCTGAGATTCTGCAGCATCTTTTCTCTTTTCCCGAGCAGTTCACTTTCCTGCTCTCTTGTGAGAAACATCCGGATATTCCAGTAAAACTCATCCCTTATCTTCTCTAACATTTCAGCTGCCTGAACATGAGGTATTCTTTTTTCCGTTACTGCTTCCATAAGCCCGTCAAGTTGTTCTTCTGAATCTTTAACCACATTTATGGCAGACGGGAGCCATAAACATAAATCCCCTGAGGCGAGCTTTTCTGCCATTCTTCTTATCTCATGCGGCAATTTATTTTCTGAATAAAACTGATCTTCAGCCACCTCATTATTATTTCTTCCGGCATCACTTCTTCCAATATCATTTTTCCCAATAAATGACTCTTTTCTTCCTTTCCAAAGTTCCAGGACCTTTCTGCTGCATGATGAAAGCTGCACTACACCATTAATATTACCTTTACCGTTAAACCTTATGCCGTCTATGGAAATGTCAATTCCCCTTTTTACGATATCTACGGGGATACCCATTTTTTCCCATCTTTCCATAACAGCGTAATCTGCGCCCCCCAGCATCAGCCCCCTGCCTCTTGCCCTGAGGACATGCTGTTCGATCTCTTTGAAATAGCAGTTTTCCTGTGTTGTCATGAGAAAAATACAGTAGTAAGGATATAGTCAGAAATCAGTATAAGAACTGAAGCTACAACAACAGCGCTTGTCGTGGCTTTGCCAACACCTTCTGCTCCGCCTTCAGTATAAAACCCTTTGTAACATCCTATGAGAGCTAATATCCCGCCGAACACCATCGCCTTGTAGATCCCCTGCATCAGATCCGAGAATTCGAGGTTGTCCCTGATTCCAGTCCAGTAAATAACGGAACTCTGCCCCAGCATTTTCACAGCTATCACATAACCTCCAAGTATGCCTATGAAGTCGGTGATTATCGTAAGAAGAGGTACAACTATTATTGCTGCAACGATCCTCGGGACTATAAGATACTGGACAGGGTTTACAGCCATCACTTCCATTGCATCAATCTGCTCGGTAACTTTCATTGTTCCAAGCTCGGCTGCAATCAGCGAGCCTGCCCTTCCTGTGACCATGAGTCCTGTAAGCACAGGACCAAGCTCTCTTGTAATGGCAAGGGCTACTACATATCCTACAAGATATTCAGCACTGAACTGATGAAATCCTCTGTAAGTCTGGAGGGCAAACACCGAGCCCGTGAAAAAACCTGTGAGGATTATTACCAGCACGGAGTTTACTCCTATTACTTCCATCTGCTTGAAGGTGTTGCGGAATTTAAAAGAAGGCTTGAAAAGCCAGGTTAAAAAGCGCCAGAAAAGGATAACAACTTTTCCCACTTCCTCGAGAAGGTAAGCTACGCTGTCACCTATAAATTCAAGAAGATTCTTCATATAATGGATTCCTTCTTTTAGTATACTTTGAAAATAATATTTTTCAGTCTGTGAATTTGCAAATATTCATGGTTAACTATACCCAAGTGAAGGGATGGTTTCCACAGTTTTTTTATTATTATTTATAAAAAGTATACAAAGCTGGATTTACTGCAGTTATGATTTAAAAAATTAAGATGGCACGTTCGGGGAACGTGCCCTACAAAAAATGATATAGAGCCCGTGAACATGATGTAGGGTCTCTGAAAATATGTAGGGTCTGCTCCCCGAGCAGACCGGATAGTTCTTTATGGTATCACCTTGTTAAGCGGATATTCTACGATGCCTGTTGCGCCGGCACTCTTTAACTTCGGCACAATGTCCCGAACTATCTTTTCATCGATTATCACTTCTATCGCAACCCACGGATCATCGAGGAGGCCTGATATTGTTGGCGCATGAAGCGATGGAAGAAGAGATGTTATCTTTGTGAGATTTTTTCTTTCAACATTCATTTTAAGCCCGACTTTCTCCTCAGCATTCAATGCACCTTGCAGGAGAAGAGTAAGGTCTTCAATCTTTTTCCTCTTTGACGCAACTTCCCAGGAGCTTTTATTTGCGATAAGCTTTGTAGTTGATTCAAGGATGGTCTCGATGATCCTGAGATTATTCGCCCGCAAAGACGAACCGGTCTCTGTAATCTCAACTATGGCATCGGCAAGCTTCGGAGGTTTCACCTCTGTGGCTCCCCATGAGAATTCGACATCACAGTCAATTTTATGTTTTTTGAAGTAACTCTTTGTGAATTTCAAAAGCTCTGTGGCAACACGCTTCCCCTTAAGGTCTTTTATCGTTTTGATAGGAGAATCATTGGGCACAGCCACAACCCATCTGACCGGGCGCAGTCCCCCCTTGGCATAATAGAGGTCTGCAACATCAACGACCTTTGCCCCCTGTTCAAGGATCCAGTCTTTCCCCGTAATACCGGCATCAAGGACACCGTCCTCAACATAGCGCGCCATCTCCTGCGCACGGATTAACAGGCATTCAATCTCAGGGTCATCGATATAAGGAACATAAGACCGTGAAGATACAGAGATATTAAATCCCGCTTTTTTGAAGATACTGAATGTAGATTCCTGCAAACTCCCCTTTGGGAGACCAAGTTTTAATTTCATTCCATTTACCTCAATGTTTTATATACCCTTAATTTTGTGCTATTAATAAGTTTAAAATATGAGCAAAGTCAATATGATTTTCTCCATCCGAAAATAATTGACAAATCAAAAAGATGGCATGTATATTCACCAATTAAATCAAAAGGTAATATGAGAGGGAGTAAAATGTTAAAAAAGAGTCCAATCGTTTATATCATTTATATAGCGGCACTATTCGCATCTCTCACTATCTGCATCCCCGCTTTTTCCGGACAATTCCAGCAAGATACCATTGACAACCTCTATAAACTGCCGGCTGACCAGAAAACGGCAATTGAGGATAAAATAAAAACAAAGGATGTCACAACAGAAGATTTAGATAAGCTCTCAAGCCAGCAAAAGGAAACATTTGAGGAAATGTTTAAGCAGAAGGAGATGGAAGGAACATTAGAAATATCCCCTGAGAAAAAAGGGATTCCCGCTAATGAGACATTTTCCCCAGAAGCACCTATAACAACAAAGGAACTCTCCATTATTGAAAAAGTATATTCCGAACAGTTACCCACTGAAATATCCAGACAGGTCAGGCAGTTCGGTTATGATTTCTTCAGCCAGCCTGCATCAAGCTTTGCACCTGTGACAGATGTCCCTGTAGGTCCTGACTATGTCATAGGTCCTGATGACAGTTTTACCATCAATTTATGGGGAAGGTTCGAGGCAAAGTATTCCGTCACTGTTGACAGGAACGGAGAGATATCCATCCCT
Organism: Candidatus Schekmanbacteria bacterium; assembly: GCA_016219965.1. Taxonomy (NCBI): domain Bacteria; phylum Candidatus Schekmaniibacteriota; species Candidatus Schekmanbacteria bacterium. Next base: position 116,656 of record JACRJM010000001.1, on the reverse strand, counting down.
AAGATAGGCACAATCAAGGTCTGGGGTATGACAATGGAGGGAATGCGCAAATTCCTCAATGAGACATTTTCAAAGTATTACACTGGCTTTGAAATGAATATTGTCATGGATAGGATAAGAGTCATAAAGGTTTTTATCGTAGGTGAAGTAGGAAGACCCGGCACATATACAGTCTCATCCCTTTCAACAGTGCTTAATTCGCTTTATGCCGCTGGAGGACCTACCAAGAACGGCTCTATGCGCGATATAAAGCTCATAAGAAACAATGAGACATTTAAAGTTGACCTCTATAATTTTCTCCTGAAGGGGGACAAAACTCAGGATAAAACCTTGCAGTCAGGGGACACTATATTTGTTCCTCTTATCAACAAGACTGCGGCAACAGCCGGAATCGTAAAACGCCCTGCTATATACGAATTCTCAGACCAGATAGACCTTTATGAACTTTTAAATTACGGAGGAGGGATAACCCCTTACTCTTTCACTAAAAGAATTCAGGTGGAAAGAATCGTTGCCCACGAACACAGGATAGTACTTGATATTAATATTACTGACACCGGGGAGCTCCTGCAAAACAGCCAGTGGAACATAAATATAAACGACGGAGACCTTGTTAAAATCTATCCGGTATTCGGCAAGATAGAAAACATCGTCTACCTTGAGGGGAATGTAAAAAGACCGGGGGGCTATGAGTTTAAGCCCGGCATGCATCTTAAAGACCTGATTTCATCTTATGGTGACCTGCTCGCTGAAACTTATTTCAGTTTTGGAAGGCTCATACGTCTTGCGCCTCCGGATAACCATGAAGAGCAGCATTCGTTCAATCTCGAGAAACTTTTAAACGGGAGTGAAGAGGACAACCTTGAGCTTTCACCGCTTGACAGAATAACAATCTATTCAAAAAATGATATGAAAGAGAAGTTCAAAGTCACGATCTTCGGGGAAGTAAAAAAACCCGGCATGTATAAGTATGTGGAAAATATGAAAATTGCAGACCTTGTGTATCTTTCAGGGAATATCCTGCGAAAGGCATATAAAACTAATGCAGAGCTTGTAAGGATTGAAAGAAGCGAGGAAGGTATTGTTCAGAAAAGCATCCAGATAAATCTTGTCGAGGCTTTAAACAACAACCCGGAACAAAACATTCCGCTTGAGCCAGATGACCTGTTATTTATCCGCGGCATCCCTGACTGGGACAATACAGGCATGACCATTACTCTCGGAGGAGAGGTAAAATTCCCCGGAACTTATGCTTTCTTAAAGGGTGAAAAGATCAGCTCTGTGATAAAAAGAGCAGGAGGATACACTGACAGCGCCTATTTGAAGGGTGCATTTTTCTCGAGAAAATCTGTGGAAGAACAGGTAAGGTCAAAAGTGGATGAATTAATCACGAACCTTGAAAAAGATATTTTACAGTCATCAATTACAGGAGAGTATGCTGAAAGCACACCGGAACAAGTCGCTGCAAAACAGGACCAGCTCAAATACAAAGAACAGCTTCTGGGCAAATTGAAGCTAACTGCAGTTACAGGGAGAATGGTAGTAAAGCTAATGCCTTTAGAGCAGTTTGAAGGCTCGCCATTTGATTTTGAGATGGAACCCGGCGATTCCCTCAATATACCGAAAGTATCAAACAGTGTCGGAATACTCGGAGAGGTTTATACCAGACAGGCACTGCTTTTCAAGAAAGGGAAAACAGTTTCTTATTATCTCAGCCAGGTCGGAGGACCTACGCAGAATGCCAATACTGATGAGATATATCTTGTACGGGCAGACGGCACGACCATATCAAGGCTTCAGGGGAGCTCGTGGAATTCGGAAGGATTCGGCTGGTTCACACCGGGTTTCATGAACATAAAGGTCGAACCGGGAGACACTGTCATAGTTCCTCAGCAGTTTGAAAAAATTGATTTTCTTAAAGTTGCAGATACTGTAGCAAGGACAATAGGAAACATAGCATTGTCAGCAGGTATTGTAATCGGGGCAGTAGTGAGATAAATGCAATAAATTGAAGGAGATATATTTTGCCAGTAAAAGCATTAGTGACAGGTGCAGCCGGGATGTTAGCCAATGACCTTTGTCCCGTACTTTGCGATGCAGGTTATGAGATTCTCAAAACTGATATAAATCTTCGCGACAAGAGTATCAGTAAGCTCGACATCAGGGAAAAAGAAAGTGTGGAAAACACGATTAAAAGTTTCTCCCCTGAGATAGTGTTTCATCTTGCGGCGGAAACGGATGTGGACCTCTGCGAGCGCGACCACCGTCATTCATATATGACCAATTCCATAGGCACAGAGAACATAGCCCTCACTTGCAGTGCGCTCAATATTCCTATGGTCTATATATCAACCTCGGCTGTCTTTGATGGGACATCCCCGGAACCATATACTGAATTCGACACACCTAATCCTTCCAATATTTACGCAAGAAGCAAATATGCAGGCGAACTTGTAGTGGAACGTTTCATAAAGAATCATTTCATCATAAGGGCAGGATGGATGGTAGGCGGCTGGGACATTGACAAGAAATTCACAAGGAAAATAATAGAACTCCTCCGCACGCAGGATGAGATAAAGGCTGTCTCAGACAAGGTTGGAAGCCCCACCTTCACTTTTGACATAGCACAATCAATCGTAAGAATCGTAAAAAATGGCAGGCCCGGGCTGTATCATTCCGCAAACAAAGGGATGTGTTCAAGGTATGAATATGCTTTAAAGCTTTTAGAACTTATGGGGTTGAAAGATAAAAAACGGGTAATACCGGTTTCATCAGCGCATTTCCCTCTGTCCGCGCCGCGCGGAAGGTCTGAGGCTATGGTAAACATGAAGCTTGAAATGCTCGGCATAAACCAGATGCCCCATTGGGAAGAATCGCTGAAAAAATACCTCAGCATGTATGTGAAGTAACCCAATCCTTCTTCATTCCCGTTGACAATCAGAGGGATGATGTAATATTTAATTCATATTATGAACTATCTTAATGCAGTATTCTGGGATTATCCAGAATTCACAGACTTGCAAAAGCTGAAAAAGCTTATTGCTGAAAATAAAAACAATAGTATTTATTTATGGGTTTTGAAAAGATTTCTTGAGTATGGTAGAGTTATTGACACTTTGAATTTTTTTAGTCTCGAAGAAATTGCAGTAAATTTGCAAAAACTCAGATTAAGCAAGTATGCAGCAAAAAAATGGAGGAGAATGATAGAAGTTTATGGCACTTCCCTCAGAGAATAAAGATTGTTACGCATCAAAAGCACAGAGAGAAGTGCTTCTCCATTTAATAACTAACCCGGATATAGAAAAGACTTTTTTTTTGACAGGTGGTACTGCTCTTTCAGTTTTTTATCTGCACCATAGAATATCAAACGACCTTGATTTTTTTACACTGGAACGGGAACAACTTTCAGAAATAGATTTCTGGATCAGAAGAGAATGGGTCAATGAATGCACGAAACTAAAAGAAGGTCCGCATTTTCTTTCCTTGATGATAAGGGAGGTAAAAGTTGATTTTGTTATCGACCCTCTTTCAATCGCAGAATCACGGTTCAAATTTCACTTTGAGAACGGGCACACCCTTCTACTTGATACAATTGATAATATTGTTTCAAACAAATTTTGCACATTAGTCAGCAGAACTGAACCAAAGGACTTTATTGATTTCTATTTCATACAAAAAATGTTAAATGAAAGTAATATTGAGCAAATATATAAGAATGCAAAAAAGAAAGATGCTATATTTGAGGATGTTCCAACCGTCGCGTTTCAAATAGAAGAAGGGCTTAAATTTTTAAGAGACAATGAGAGAGTTATACCTCTCTTAACAAAGAGTTTTAGCAGAGAAGATTTTTATCATTTTTATGACGGTTTGATTAAGTGGTTATATAAACAAGTGAGCTTTTAATGGAACAGCCTGAAGAAAAGACCGTTCAACAGTCTGAGGATGAAGGGATAGACCTTCTTTCATACTGGAAGGTCATCGTCAAACACCGGAAACTTATCCGAAACCTGTTTTTAATCACTGTCATATTTACTGCTGTATATAGCCTTTTCATGAAAAACATCTACCGCGCCGAGACAACGCTCATGCCGTTAGCTCCCGGAGGTGCCCAGCAGGCGCTTGCAGCAAAATTAAGTGAAAACCCGTTAGGTGATCTGCTGACAGGTGGAGGAGCCCAAACCGGAAACCTGAACAAGATATTCAATGTCCTTAAAAGCAGGACTGTTGCTGAAAGCGTTATAAACTCCCTTGACTTAAAAAAGGTTTTCTTTGAAAGCGCATGGGACAGTAAAAACAACAAGTGGATAAAAAAAGAACCTCTGATGGATACTGCTCTAAGGAAGCTTAAAGGTATCACAGCAATGAGTAAAGAAGACAGAACTGGGCTTATTACACTCGCCATAGAATTTCCTGATGCAGAGCTTTCTGCAAAGACAGCCAATCAATATTTACTGGAATGTCAGAATGTTCTTCGCACAAAAACCTTCTCCATAGCAAAGAAGAACAGAATAGAGCTTGAGAAAAAACTTGAAGAAACTCAAAAATCCCTTAACGATGCAGAACAGAACTTCACGAAATTCCAGGGTAAATCTAAGGTTGTTGTCCCGGACGCACAACTTGGCACTGTTATCGGGGCTTTAAATGTATTGAAGTCGTCGTTAGTTTCCAAGGAAATGCAGCTTGGTGTACTCAAAAGCTATGCCACTGATAAAAATCCGGATGTCATAGCATTAAACGATGAAATAAGGGAAATCAATAAACAGATAGCAATGATAGAATCAGAACAGAAACCGGCGGGGAAGCAATCTGATAGTTCAGATATATTCACACCGATCTCAGAGTTTCCGGATGTTGGACTCAATTTCCTGAGACTTAGAAGGGACCTCGCAAGATACGAGAACATCTTTGCCCTTCTTACTCAACAGTACGAACTTGCCAAGATAGAGGAAACAAAAGAAATTGTAGATTTCATTGTAATAGACAGCGCGAGAGTGCCGGAACTGAAATATAAGCCTGCACGAACAATGATGGTTTTCATTGCAGGCATGATTTCGATTTTATTGGGAATTTTCATTGCTTTTTTCATTGAATATATAAACAGCATCCGGAATAAAAAGAACAATTAGCTCAAGACTTACGTACCAGTCTATTTATATAAACAAACATCTCAGAGGCAAGATTTTGTCTGTCATAGTCCTTCGCCAATATTGCACAATTATCCTGAAGTCTTTTATATAATGCGCTATCTTTTTTCATCATCATAACCTTCGCGATAAAATCAGTTTCATTCTCAGGCTCAAAGCAGATACCGCAATCATACTTGTCTATGATTTCCTTTGCCTGCCCTTCCACTCCAAGAAGTATTGGCTTTCCCATAGCGCATGACTCAAATATCTTTGAAGGGATTACTGTCCTGAATGTATCAGATTTTATCAAAGGTACCAGTGACACATCCGTTACTGACAAATAGTCGGCTACCGCATCCCTTTGCACTGAGTTCAGGAATATGCAGTTTTTTATTTTTTTTGTTTCAGCGATTTTAAGAACTTCTGATTTTCTTGCACCGTCTCCAATAAATAGGAAACGGATATCTTCATCCGGAATCTTATCAGTGCACTTTACAATGAATTCAAGGCTGTGGGCCATTCCATGTGTGCCAATATATGCTATCACAAATTTATTTTCTAAATTATGCGCATTCAAAATCTCCTGATTTTTCACACGCTGCGAGAACAGCTCAAGATTGGCACCATTTGTAACAACATTTATCTTCTCACCATCAATCCCTCTTGAAACAAGATTTTTTTTCAATGCATAGGCGACTGCAATAACCATGTCAGATTTTTTGTAAAGATAAAGCTCCAGCCGTTCTAAAAAACGTATGGCTGTCCCATTTTTCATTGCTCCCACAGTTTTTATAGATTCAGGCCACAGGTCTCTTAACTCAAATATCCATGGTTTCCTTTTAAGCGCGCTAAGGCAGAATGCAGAAACTGTAGTGAAAAACTGAGGCGATGTGGCAATGATGACATCCGCTTTAACGAATAAGCCTGCCATAAAAGAAGTGAATCCAAAACTTACATAATCCAAAATCCTTTTTAAAAAACCTTCATTTGCAGTGATATAGCTCCAAACTCTTATGACTTTAATCCCATCCATATTTTCTGTCTGATAAAGTTTATTGCTGTAGCCTTTATAAAGTTTACCTTGAGGAAAATTAGGCACGCAGGTTATTAGCGTTATATCAGCTCCAAGCTTTACCCATTCCCTGCAATGTTCATAGGTCCTTGAAGAAGGCGCATTAGTTTCAGGGGGAAAATTATCTGTAATGAAAAGGATTTTCATACAAGGATTTCAATTGTTAAATTTTTGTAAAAAGACACCTTCACCATCTTTGCCTTGAGAAGTCTGTTAAACCCGATAGCATAATCAAAATCATTCATTTCAATATTTTCATAACCGGTAATTATAATTTGTTTACCATCTGCAATCACCATGTTGTTCTCAACATTTACATTCACTTCAGGGTGAAAGTGAAGGAATGCAAAGCTTAAATATTTTCGATTTGAAATAATCGAATCACTTATCACTACTTTAGTATCATGGAATTCAAACTCCCTCCGGTGTACAGCGCCTATCCTCATATACCCGGTATGCTCTGCAGTAATGCTGTCAGGCGCTTCTTTCAGCTTCCTTACAGAAGCCCTTCGTCCTACCCTAAAGCTTTCCCATACTTCGCTTTGCTCAGTGTTTTCAATACGCACAGTATTGTGCGCTGAGGTCCCCCTCTCCGAAAGCCGCCTTTCATTGGATTCATAAGTTGAAACTCCTGTATCAACAATGAATGGCTTTCCATCAGCATAAAGGACAAAACTAAAAGTATCGCTGTGTGAATGACCGGGCTGGTAATCAGGACCAATAGGACCAACATCAACAACTGCCTCATATTTATTCCGCTCTATCTTCCTGTAACCGCTTTCGCCAAGAGGCAGGACCTTTTCTTTTATTCCAAGCTTCCCTGCATAATCAAACAACTCTGCACTCGTCGCTGCAATCCCATTTGCAGAGTCATTGACAAGAGGAATATCACCATTCCTGAATGTCATATTCTTAAGCCAGCCAAGCATAAGCTCAGCCGTTTCAGATAGCAGTCTATTGAGTTCCCTGCGAAACCCCTCGTTGTTTTGAACAAGATTTATGCAGTCAAGAATCCTCTCAAGAATTATCTGGTGATACATGGGGCTTAATTCAAAATGCCCCCCGTCGGGAAGTACCTGTTCCGGCAGTTCTTTTACAAGGATTTCCTTCCCTTTCTGATAAATAAATTCATCTCCAAAGTAATAGCCAGCAAAAACAAGAGCAAAGGCATTTTCCAGAAGATGGTTGCCAAGTAGATGATATTCAATGTTGTCTGTCAAAATCATTCCCTGAGCATGGAGGCTTGCATCTATCTTCTTATCTTTGATTTTGTTGCGTCTGAGAAACTTTATCCAGTTAATAATCCTTAATGATGTTGGATATGGTTCAAGTCCTGTTTTGTTGCCGGGAAGTTTTTCAATGAAACCGTAGATAAGTCTTAGCCCCTCTTCACGGGTTATATCAGACTGATTCAGGTAATCGAAATAATTGAGGTTATAAGCCCATAGAGCGCCATGCCCGGAATACTGCCAATCAACAGAACCATCGAACTTTTTTGAAAGGTTAAGGAATGTGAAGGTGCCATTCGCATAAGACGAGCTTCGTGAAATAGTATTTTCTAAAACTAACTCTTTTAAATCAGCATCAATAGAATCAGAATCGCTTGAATTAGAATTGCTTAAATTAGAATCAATAGAAAGTTTATATCTGTATCCTGTCAGTCTTCTTAGAAGATTTCGTGCGATGTAATAAATCCTGTAACAGACCTGCTCTGTCTTAAGGAATTTTACTGTGTTGATGTAGAGAAATATTTTCTCCATGACACAAAGTTAGATGGAGACAGCCTGATTGAGACGGAGAGACTCCAATATTTTAAAAGTAGTCCTCGTAGTCTTGCAGATTGATGCAAATGAAACAGCAGGTACTCCGGTTTTAAGCGCTTCTTTGAATGCGGTAAACTCGTTTATAAATCCTTTGTCCTGATTGGATGATTTTATCTGTTCCTTTTTATTTCCGCTGTATATCGTCAGTTCCCTGAAATCCCTCATCTGCATCGAGATATTCCCGGCAAAGAGTTCGATATATTCCTTTGGCATCTGCTTGTTCCCGAAAGCAAAATAATTGATGGAAGCAGTTGAGCCATTTTCGTAGGTTAAAACTATATTCACATTATCCTCGTCAGGGATTGACCTGTCATCTTTATTTACGCATCTTGCGTAAACTGCAACAGGGTCTGCTCCCGCAAGATATGAGCAGGTATCTATAAAGTGACATACTTCACCGATTATCCTGCCGCCTCCTGTCTCAAAGTCCTGAATCCAGCTTTCACGCGGTATCACGCCGGCATTTATCCTGTAAACAACAGAGAGAGGCTTATCATTAACCTTTGATTTCATTTTCCGGATGAGCGGGGAAAAACGGCGGTTAAAGCCAACCATCAGGAGAGGAACAGACTGGCCGGAGCTAAAGGAATAATATATCTTCTCAATCTCTAAAAGCTCCAGCGCATTTATACAGAGAGGCTTCTCCACAAATACATTTTTTCCGGCCCTTAGAGAATCGCAGACCAGTTTTGCATGGGTATTATGTCTTGTGGTGATTACAACTGAATTAATCTCATTGTTTGCTAAAATCTCTCTGCTATCAGTTGTTATGAATTTAAAATCATGTTTGCTGCCGGCACCCTGCGCACTAACACCTGTGGAAGTGCAAAGCCCGGTCAATTGAATCCCATCTATTTTTTTCAGGGTCGGAATGATAACGGATTTTGCGAAATTACCTGCTCCGATCAATCCGACAGATACATCCCCTGCCGGTGTAATTCTCTCTGACAGCCTTATTACCCGGTCTTCTTCAATGCCGGCCTTATCAGGATATAAAAGGACAATCCCCAGATATTTCTCTTTGATCTTTCCTTCAAACAACTCATAAGCCTTAAGCGCATCATTAAAATCAAACTTGTGAGTGATCAATTCCTTGGGAGTGATCTTTCCCTCGTTTACGAGTGCGAGGAAAGCTTCGAAATTGCGCTGCTCAGTCCATCTTACATAACTGTAAGGATAGTCTATTCCTTTTTCTTCATATTCAGGATCGTATCTGCCGGGGCCGTACGCCATTGACAGTCTGACATCGAGTTCCTTTTTATAATAGATGTTTCTCGGTATATCCATCCCCACCATACCTACAACAACCACCCTGCCGCGAAGACGCGTTATCTCGCCTGCATCAACTATGGGCTGGTTGCTCAACGTCGATGCCGTGATAATGACAGCATCAACACCGTATCCGCTGCTGAATGATTTAGCGGCCTCAACAAGCTCATCTGCACTGCATGTCATGTCTGCGCCTAATTTCTCTGCCAGCGCAAGTTTCTCAGGGTCAACATCAACACCAAGAACCCTGCATCCATTTGCTTTTAAAAGCTGGACTGTTATCTGCCCGATAAGCCCCAATCCTATGACAGCGAATATCTCCCCCAAAGACGGCTCTGCCTGACGAACACCCTGAAGGGCTATGGCTCCGACAGTGACAAATGACGCATCAATGTCATCTACGCCATCAGGGATTTTTACAAACAGATTCTTGGGGATAAAATTTATCTCGCTGTGATTTGCATAACCTGCACCTCCGCAGGCGACTCTCATGCCGGCAGAAACACCGCTCACATTTTCGCCTGCATGGACAACCCTGCCGGCACAGCTATAGCCAAGAGGAATGGGATTATCGAGTTTGGTGAATACCTTCTCCAGCGCATTCATTATCCCTTCCTGTTTCATCTTATCAATAACCTGCTTTACGAGGTCGGGTCTTGCCATCGCTTTTCCAGCCAGGGATTTTTTGGCAAGGTCAACTATCATCTTCTCCGTGCCTGCAGAGACAAGTGAGGCTGAAGTTTTAATGACGATTCCGTTTTTGCCGCAGGTCGGCGCAGGGACATCAAAAATCCCAAGCTCACCGGTTTTGTATGATTGAATAAGTTGTTTCATTTGAGAATAAATAAAAACATATTGACCCTGCAAAGTCAACTGACCAGCATAATCAGAGGCGTTATTCTATATTGCTTTCAATCCTGCTTATTTCAGAAACTACGAGCCGCAGTTTTCCGCTCGATGTTCTTGGAAGTTTATCTGCATAATGAACAGATATTTTAATATCATTTCCGAGTCGTTTTTTTCCTTCAGAAATAAGCTTCTGTTCTTCACGGCATTCATCATAGCCATCACCTTTTACAACCCGGAAGATAATCTCTCCTGCTTCTTTCTGGTAAACTTGCGCTTCCCTTATATGGATAAGGTCTTTAAAGATATGGTCCATACGACCAACTTTTGAGCCATCAGGAAGAGTGACATAATCTTCTATTCTACCGTCAATCTCTTTAACCATCCTTCCCACTTTCCCGCATGAACACCTGTCATCGCCCAATGTCGCTATATCTCCGGTATCATACCTGATAAGAGGGAAAACCGGATTGGTCCAGTTGGTTCCGGCAATTCTGTATTTTTTAGAATCTGCATCAACCGGTATAAATTCCACAAGAGAAAAGTCTTCATCCACATGGAAATCCCCTTCCTCACACTCAGAGATATTGGCGACTGCTTCTGCCTGCCCGTAATGCTGGCGGACTGAAACCTCAAAAGCCTTTTCAATAATCTTTCTCTGCTGCGGCAATAAGCTTTCAGCTCCTGTAGTGATAATTTTCAGTGAAGACAGCGGCGGCATTTTCAGCTCCAGAAAAAAAGATGCCAGCAGTGCCAGAACTGAAGGATATCCGTGGAGCCATTCGATTTTATGTTCGCGCAGGGCTTTAAAATAATGCACAGATGTTTCTGCCCTGAGGTGATAGGTGCTGAACATAAGCTGTTTTCCTGCCCTGTTAACTCTCCAGAAAGGAGGTGTCTTCTGCTTTAATGGAACGATTGACCTTCCACCGAAGTATCCGCACCATGTATCAAAGCTGATATTATGCCAGCTCCTGTAACGCCACCATGTCGCCCACTGCTCCATCTCAGCCTTTCTGGTGGTCTTGAAAACAAGTCCGCTTCCTGTGGTTCCGCTTGTATGGCATGAGATACACTCACTCTGCGAAGTGCTTTTATCCAGGATTTCATCAGCATGTTTCTTCACTTCATCTTTTGTAAGAACAGGGAGTTTCTTTATTTCAGAGAAAATATCTTCGCCATCTATTCTGATTTTGTATTCGCTGAAACGTCTCTTCCAGAAAGGAGACTTAGTAGCAAGAGCAAGAAATACGCGCAGTCTCTTATCCTGATATTGAATGAGCTTTTCATCATTAAAAAGGCTTCGCTCAAGGACTTCCCTGCATACATTCTCATACTCATTCCCATAGCGCCGTTTTTTCAATCTCCACCCTTCCAGTGTTATCAGGAGATTTTGAAAGGGAACAGGCAAACTCAGGTAAATCGCTTCAGTATCAATATTTTTTTTCATACTCTATATGTCCTGCCCAGCCAAAATGAGGTTTGAAATTGAAAAAGGTTTTTTCTTCCATATCAGAAAATTTTCCATTCCATTCCGGAACATCGCTGATGACATTAATGCTGTCAGGCGAAATATTAGTTATGGGCAGTCTGTTTAGATTATAAGCCTCCCGGATCACCGGGATTTTGCGCCAGTCAAATCCCATTAACCTTGCCGCGACTGTATCAACAGCCACAGGGTCATTTCCTCCAATCACTATATTACTGTTAACAGGCTCTCCCTGCATGGGACCCATCCCTTCCATTCCTTTAATACCATCAATCAATGAATAATAGCGCTTCGGATTCTCCTTCCTTAATGTGCCGTCTGCATTTCCATAAAGCAGGCATTTATTAAGGTCGAGCACCATCCTCCACGTCGTGTCATTGCCATGCCAGTTACCGCTTCTGATTACCTGTCTTCCGTCTCCAAAAGTGCTTGTCCCCGCTCTTCTTAATTTCTTTGCTATTCCTGTTCCAATGAATGGCAGATTGAGCGCAAGATATCTTGTAAATTTTGCCGACCATTGTTCAATGAAGTTCTTAAGAGCGAATTCAGGAAACTGGTCACCTCCGTTTTCAGGGTGTCCTTCAGTATGATGCGGCAGCCAGTTCTTATCAGCGTTTATACCGACAAGATTTTTAAGATTCAGAGTCACACCGGTTTTTTTGTGTGTTTTCATCTTTGGAAGATTTATAAAAACATCAGCGAGAACCGGAGTAGCAGAGATCAAATATTCCTGCACTTCTCGGCGGTGATGCCTGTTCACAACACTTGTATCGTAGTCAGCCCCATAATAACGTCCCTCACCTTTGAACTTGTAAAAAAAGCTGTCTTTGCCAAGATTGAATGCAATAGTCCCCTTTGGATCTCCGGGGAGCTTGCGCCGTTCAGTGATGACGCCTCCTTCATTAACCCATTCCTCATTCCTTAAATCGAGGACTTCGACTTTCACGGAGTATTTTTCAGAGCAGCGTTTTGCTATTCCATAAAGTCCGGTTTTCTCTGCTATCTTAGCAAAAGAAGAATCTGTCTGAGGTGCATCGCAGATAGTCACCATCCCTTTCCCTGAAAGCTTTTTGCAGGCGTCTTCGCAGACAAGCTCAATGATTTTAGGCGAGGTTATAACCGACTCCCACTCATTCGGGTCAGTTTCTTTAGATTCTTTGATGAGGTTCGGCTTGATCACCACACTGTCGCCGGGAATGATTTTTATAAATGATAAATCTATCTTCTCTCTGTAAATATAGACGTTCATGTTTTAGATGTTCACCTCAATAATGGAATCATTAATAAATGGGGCAAGATTTACGCTATATAATCATGGACCTAATCTTCTTCTAGCGCTTCAATGTCTGCCATATCCTTTTTTCTGCCTATGGCACGTTTGTTTGCAATGAATTGTGTTTTACCTCACCACTATCAGATATTCAACGTGATGGACGTTGAATAACGCGAGTAACTCTCTGAAGTCTGGTTGTGCTTCCATAGTATTGTTTGCGCAAATAGTCAACGGCAGCGACGCGTTCCTCAGGCATTTTACTCAACCAGTAGGCAAGGTCGCTTTGTACATCTGAAGATTCCCGAGCGCTCCGTTTTGTAATAATTTTTTGAATCATTATAATATTTTAACAAATTTTTCTGAGAAAAGAAATATTTACTCAAAATAATCTATCAATATCTAAAGCCAGAATAATCCGCTGTAATATAGCAATGAGATTGCTTCACTTCGTTCGCAACGACAAGGGGTCGAATTTGCATTGACCATCTCCCTCAATACCTTATCCTGTAATAAAGATAGGCAAGTGGCTCGCGGCACCAGAAAGATAACATAACAGACGCGTGGGAAATTGTTGGATAAAATCTATTGAACTCTATTTTTTAAAAATTAAGAAAGTATTTCTACTGGAGATTTTCGACCAAGTCTTGTACGATCAAAATCCGAGTCGAAACTAACAATTGTTAATCCATATTTCTTAGCACATGCATATTGGTAGGCATCATCGAAATCGAGCTTAAATTCTTCGGCAATATTAGTTATCGCATCCATCTCTTCCAATGTTGGAACCATTAATGTCACTCCCATCTCCAGTATCATTTCATTTACAAACTTTCGAAATATTTGATGCTGGGAACGACGGAAAAGAAGAACACCTATTGAATGAAAAGAGAAATCAGTAACATAAAATTCATGTTTTTCAACCATTGATAATAGCTTGCGTGCTTCCTCCGTTTTTTCCTGCTGAAGAAGAATCTCAAGAAACACATTTGTATCTATTAGTAACTTCAATTATTTCCCGCCGATCATCAAGTCTGAAATCTTATGCTGAAGCTCAACTGAGGTGTATTGATCTTTCAAATCTTCAAGTGCACCGGCCCAGGAAAAGGAAGGTTTGCGACGAACTTGCTTTGTGGTCTTTGCTAACAAGAATTTAGCAAAATCCTCCACTTCTTTTTGCATCTCAGGAGGTAATTCTTGAATTAATTGCTGTAATTTCATGGCAATTCCTCTCTTAAAGATTTTTTCACTTGTTATATATTTAAATATTACCACTTTTAGTTTTTTGCAACAAACAATAATTTAGAGAACACGAAAAAATCAGGATAATTATTAAGAGAACGGCATCTAACTCTTCGCATAAAACAATTGCCTCTTTCTCGCCCTGGCCTAATTTTGCAGATAAATCTGCCAGCCTCTCTTTATTTTTGACTTTTCTAACATCAATCCAGGATGCAGTCGCGATTTCTTTGGCGCCTGGCTTTCCTCTGCCTTTAAATACAATTTCTTTGTAAACTCCTTCCGGGATGGTTAACTTTTGAACTACCTTTTTTAATAGCTCCAACTTCTTAGCCCTGGCAAAAGAAATGATAGAACTAGAATCGGCAATGAGCAATCTTATTTTCCTCCTAAAGCACTTTTCAGATTCTTAAGTCCCTCCTTAAGTTCATCTGACGCCGCTACAAAAGCAGGGATATTATATTTAGTCATCAAGTCCACAAGTTCACTCCTGCTTATCACTAAGAGTTCAGCTGCCTTGCCTTGAGATATTTTCCTATCTCGTAACAAATCCATTACGACTCTTTCTCGTACCCTCGCTGTGAATTCTTCCTCTTTAAATTTCCTGTTAAAAGTCTCATCAGGTATCTTTAATTTAAACACATATTCCTTTGCCATTGTTGTTTCCTCCGAAGTGTAGAATAAACTTCTTATTCAGATATCAACCATCTATATTGATTTATAGTTTAATTGAATAATAAAAGCTGTCAAGTGGCAATGCCATCCCCCATCAATACCTTATCCTGTAATAAAGATAGGCAAGAGGTTCGCGGTACCAGAAAGACAACATAACAGTCGTGCGGAAAAATGCGGGATAATAAACAAGAGTGCTTTTTTGTCTCTTAAAACAACAATTACCTCAACCGGATCGGGAAAATATAAAAAAGTTGTTTGCCTTAGTAAAAATACTTCTTTAAAGAAGATTATTAATTATAATTTAAATGGCATTTCTCGTATGCAGAGCTACGAGGCATCCAAATGCTAATGCAAGGTTGTCATTCCGCACTTGATGCGGAATCCAGTTTTGCTCATTATTTCTGGATCCCCGCTTTTGCGAGGATGACATAAAAAAATGATAATAATTCACCCCTATGCAGAACTACAAATATTTCTTTTGATTAAAAGAACTTGATTAACAAAGAGTTTTAAAGCTAAAATTATTACAAGGAAAAATTATTATGGGGATATAAGTGAAAGCCAATAAAATAAACAATATTTCATGGATGATAACTTCTAAAAAGGTAGAGCAGGTAATAAGGAAGATCATCGAGATAAGCAATCCCTCCAAACTTATTATTTTTGGTTCATATGCTAAAGGGAAAATTAACCTGAATAGCGACCTCGATGTACTTGTAGTAGTTAATAATAGCATCGAAAATCCGCGAAAAGAAAGCGTGCGCATAAGGCGCGCTTTAAAGGGAATATTGCTTTCAATTGATATTATAGTTATCCCTGAAAGTAAATTCACTGAACTTGCTAATACTCCGGGCTTGATCTATAGAGAAGCCATTAGAACTGGGAAAGTGGTTTATGAATCCGCCGCCTAAAAAGAGACTGCCGTCTTCGCCTGAAGAATGGATGAAGCATGCCCAAAGCGATTTGGAACTTGCCAAACTGGGAAGAAAAAGCAAAATGGTCATGAATGAACAAATTTGTTTTCACTCTCAGCAGTGTGCTGAAAAAGCAGTGAAAGCAGTTTTGCTGTTCAAAGAAATTGATTTTCCACTTACACATGATTTGGAAGAACTGTTAGATATATTAGAGAACTCAGGCATTAAACTCATTTCAATGCTTACTGAAGCAGGTAAACTAACTCCTTATGCTGTTGAAACGCGTTATCCCGGTTATTGGGGAGATCTTACCAATGAAGATGCCGATGAATCAATTGAACTCGCTGAAAAGATATTGAAATGGGCGAGTAAATATATATTATCATAGGATGACTTACGTAACCAACAACATCCCCCCTCAATACCTTATCCTGTAATAAAGATAGGCAAGAGGTTCGCGGTACCAGAAAGACAGCATAACAGACGTGCGGAAAAATGCGGGATAATAAACAAGAGTGCTTTTTTGTCTCTTAAAACAACAATTACCTCAACCGGATCGGAAAAATATAAAAAAGTTGTTTGCCTTAGTAAAAATACTTCTTTAAAGAAGATTATTAATTTATTATAATTTTAACCAATTAACAGATTTTTCAGTCATAATTTACTATAAGGATTCAATTCCTGATTGGAATCAGTGATGATTAAACCTCGCGTATATGTTGACACATCTGTAATCGGAGGATGTTTTGACGATGAATTTAAAGACTATTCCAACCAGCTTTTTTCCGAGTTTATTTCAGGCAAGAAGAGAATTGTGATATCAGATTTGGTATTATTCGAACTTGAAGAAGCCCCTGAAAATGTTAAAAGCGTCTTGAATGATGTACCTTATAAATATACCGAATATGTTTTTCTTAATGAGGAGTCAATTGAACTTGCAAGGGCTTACTTGAAAAACGGCGCTGTAACTGAAAATAGTCTTTCAGATGCACGTCATATTGCGATAGCAACTGTGGAAAAAGCAGACATTCTTGTTAGTTGGAATTTCAAACACATTGTAAATTTAAACCGTATTCACCTGATAAACTCATTGAATCTTAAACTTGGATATCCTATGATTGAGATTAGGAGCCCGAGAGAGGTGCTTTATGAAAGTTAATAAACTTAATGCCGTAGAAATGAAGCGCAATCTTCAAGCTAAAGCAGAAATCAAATTATCTGCGTTGTCTGAAATCGAACAGCTTAAGTTGTTAAAGAAGAAGTATGGACATTTGCGGGAAAAGAAATTGAAGACACATGCTGGCTGACCTGATATTGGCTTTAATTACAGAACCTGCCGCACACAATGACATCCTACGTCCTGTCACTGCGAGGAACATCGCGGCGAAACCGTTTCCCATATTTGATTTTTTTCTGTCACATTTTTTCTGTCACCCTGAGTGCAACGAAGGGTTTCGTTCTTCCTCTTATTATTTAGATTTTTCACGGAGTTTATCCTGAGCCGAAATATGAGATTCTTCGCTACGCTCAGAATGACAAGCGAAGGGCTCAGAATGACAGACGGTGAAGGGTCTTCGTGCTTCCTCTTTTTTCCTCTCCCCTCCGGGGAGAGAATTAAGGTGAGGGGATGAAAAAAATTATCTCTTAATAAGATAGCATCGAACGGCTGCGACAAACTTTTCTGCCTTGTTTAAAGTATCTTCTGTCTTGTCCAGTGATATTGGCGTTAATGTTTTATAATCAGAAACCTGACGGAGCTCGAATGCTTTATGAAAATCTTTTGAGAGTTCCTTTGAGAAAATTCCTTTTAAGACAAATTCAGTGTCGAATAGGCTAATCACACCAGTGTGTTTTGATGGAATCTTGCCTATCTTTTGAAGTAAAGCAAGAACCGCATAATACATTGCATAATAAGCCCTGTTTACAATGCTCTGGGGACTGCGTTCCCAGAAAATAAAAAGCGTGCATCATCGAGGGCAATCTGCGCCTGCTCCAACCTGTATTGTATAAGGCTTGCTATTTCATCATCTTTCATAATTGCACGCCATCAGTGACTATGGCTTGAGCAAGTAGTGAATAACGTTCCGGGCTGTTTTCCCATTCATCCCTGCTGAAAACTACAGGAACTACAACAATTCCATACTCAAAGCCTGCTTCCCATGCACAATCACTAATATAATCAAGTTCATTTTCAGAAACTGAATTATTTATTATAATCATCACATCCATGTCTGAAAAAGCAAAAGCATCACCACGTGCCCTCGAGCCGAACAAAATCATCTTATATAAATTGATTTTTTTCATAATGAGCGACTTAAATTTGCCAAGTATAGTTCTTTCAACTTCATTCATTGCTTTTCTTCTTCTCCTTAAATGGTAAGGATAAAAGTTATAATCAAATATAATATAATTACAATGGAGCGCGTAGGTAAAGTTATTTTTTCTATAGTATAGCTTTATGAGATTGCTTCACTTCGTTCGCAATGACATCCCCCTCAATACCTTATCCTGTAATAAAGATAGGCAAGTGGTTCGCGGAAGCAACAGTTGAAGGAATCTTCTTAGGAATTAATGCATTATGGAAAAGATATTATTTTTAGCCCGTCTATTTTCTCAAAGTGTTTTCGATTATTGGTTAGTAAGGTGAGTTTATGGCAAAGGCAGGTTGAGGCTATCAGAAGGTCAAAATCATCTATCAAGTTTTTTGTTTTTCTCAATCGCCCTCGCTCTTTACCAAAAACTTTACATATCTCGTTGTCAATTCCCAGAATTGAGACTCTTGTCAAGAAATCGTTTAATCCTTTTTCATTATCAATAGGATTAGTAGAATAATAAATACCTTCATAAACTTCAGCCAAGGAAACAACGCTGATTGATAAACCCTCTATTTTTAATTCCTTAAGATTTCCAACAATTCCTTCATTCCCATTCAAATAGTGAATTATCCAGTCAGTATCAATTAGATAAGCCAGTTTCATAACCTGGGCAACTTCCTTGTTGAGACACAACGGCTATCGTAAATATTTTTGATTAACCTTTCAGCATCAATAGTTCCTTTCCAAGAGCCAGCCGCTCTATCAAACGCATCCTTTCTTGACTTGGCAGTTATTTCTTTTATTGTAACAATGACCTTGGTTCCTTCAGGAATGTTTATCTTTTCATCCGGTTCTATTATGCCTTTCGAAATCCTTGCTCTAACATTTATGAGCACTGTTATTTCCTCCTTGAATTCTTTGCAATTCTGAAATCTTATGTTGAAGCTCAACTGAGGTGTATTGTTCTTTCAAATCTTCAAGTGCTCCGGCCCAGGAAAAGGAAGGTTTGCGATGCACTTGTTTTGTTGTTTTTGCTAACAAGAATTTAGCAAAATCCTCAACTTCTTTTTGCATCTCGGGAGATAATTCTTGAAGTAATTGCTGCAAGTTCATGACAATTCCTCTCTTAAAGATTTTTTCACTTGTTATATATTTAAATATTACTACTTTTAGTTTTTTGCAACAAACAATAATTTAGAGAACACGAAAAAATCAGGATAATTAACCCATCAATACCTTATCCTGTAATAAAGATAGGCAAGTGGCTCACGGTACCAGAAAGACAGCATAACAGTCGTACGGAAAACTGTCGGATAATAAACAAGGGTGCTTTCCTGTAAAATCACATTTTCTTCAAGCTCTAATACTTTTTTCAAGTACCTCAGTCTTGGCATATGTGGGGCATCACTTACTACAATAACTTTTTTGATTTTTTCTGACTGAATAAAGTTTTTTACAGACAGCATTTCTTCATAAGTATTTTTATCTTGTTGCCATACAGAGATATCTCTTGCTGGTACACCGCAATTTTTCATAAAAGCCTGCCTGTCAGAGATAAAATCTTCTCTATTCCCTCCTGTCAGGATAACCTTTCCTTTAACATAACCTGCGCTGTAAATCTCACAGGCTTTTTCCTCCCGCTCGCCGCCGCTGCCGCCACCCAATATAACCATTGCATCAGCCTTCTCAATCGGATCTTCACCTGACATCAAGCTTCCTATTAAGCCCCAGCAAAGAAGCAGAAGAATAACAAAAAAAAAATACGACGCAGTCTCATTTGTTATCCACCCTGTCGCCTCTATCAACCCTCCGCTTTGTTTTCAGTTCCAGATACTTTACATCTATGAGAAACTGGAACCAGAGTCCCTGCAGAAAGTGGTAAATGAATGCGGCGCGCCCGTCAAGGAAACCACCCGTCAAAACATAACGGTAGAAAAAATATATAAATGGTCTTATCAATGGAGGCAGGTTGTTCCAGATTCTATAACGCAGCCATCGTTTCCTCTGAGCCTGTGTTCCAAATAAGCTTACATCAATCTGACCTTCCTCTTCAGGATTTTTAAATAATTCCTCAGCCTCGCGGCTTGCATATTTGTTATGTTTTTCAATCCAGTCAGTTATTCCTTTTTTATCCTCATGGATAAAATCAAACTTCAAGTATCCGGTCTTTCCTTCAACTATAATATGTTCATTCATGGAACGCCCTTCACAATGCGCTTTGCCATAACGAAATAATCTCAGCATCCATGTTGGATAATAGCCGCGTTTTATCCATTTTCCCATCCATATAAGCCGCCATTTAATAAAATACCCATTCTCCTCAGGATTAGAAGCAATCAGAGATGTTATCTCATTTTTTAAATCATCCGGTGCCCATTCATCTGCATCAAGGAAAAGTACCCATTCAGTTTTGACAGGAAGTTTTTGAAGTGCATAATTTCTCTGTATTGCATAGTTTTCAAATTTATTCTGGGATATAGAGCATTTGAATTCTCTCGCAATTTCGAGAGTGCGGTCGGTACTGAATGAATCAAGGATTAAAACATCTTCAGCCCACCCGCAGACTGAACCAAGCACCTGAGCGATGTTTTGTTCCTCGTTATAGGTTAAAATAATTACTGAAAGATTAGTCTTCATTCTTAAAAAACTCTTATCTGTTATGATTCCTGTTTGGTACTATTATTTGAAAAAGAAACTTTTATGAGTTGTATGATATGTTTAAGAAATGCTGTTAACCCAATTCCCTGAAGTCTTTTTAAAATTTCTGTTCTGTAAAAATTAGGATTCAATAAATAAAATGTCCCATACCTTCTGCGAAAACGTATATACATGAACCTGTTATTCAAATAGTAGTAAGATTTAAGCATCAATTCCTTATCCATCTTGTCAGTTCTTGCCACCGGTTCCCAATTTTTCAGTCTGATAGGCGAAGGGCACCACTTGCTCCAATCTTTTGTGATGATCCAGTTATTTTGCTCGCAAATTTTATAGTTTTCACTGCCGGGATAGGGCGTCATAATTGCTGCTGAAAAAAGCGTTGCATTGATATCCTTAACAAACTGCGCGGTCTTTTTTACTGCTTCAAAGTCTTCTCCAATATTTCCCACCATACATAAAGCATAAGATGTCATGCCTGCGTTATTGGTCAGCTCAAAAGCCTTCCGTACGCTGTCCAGGCTTTGGTGTTTTTTCATTATCTTTAAAACATTCTCATCCCCCGATTCCACGCCATATGCAACCAGTTTACAGCCGCTTCCTGCGAGTGCTTCCAGCATCTCACTATTTACTGTATTCACTTTCGCAGTTATCCTGTAAGAGATGTTAAGAGCTTTAACTTTACTGCAGAACTCCTTCACCCGTTCTGCTTTCATAGTGAAAGTATCATCAAGGATATTAAAATGTTCCGCTTTATAGTTTTGTACTAAGTACTGAATTTCTTTTATTACATTCTCAATGCTTCTTTCCCTGATTTTCCTTTTCCAAATACTTTTTTCATCGCAAAAAGTACATTCATATGGACAACCCCTCGCTGTAATTACGGAAAATACAGGCACTGCATCTTCTGTATAATTGACTTTTTGCTTGTAAGGACCATGCTTAAAAATGACATCCCATGCAGCCATTGGGAGATTGTCTAATTCAGCTGAAGTCAATAATGTCTGTGGTTTTGGGACAATGATTTTCCCATTTTTTTTATAATAAAGACCACTAATATCAGGAGAAGAGTTTTGGCCTTGCTCAAGGTAATTTAAAAAATCTTTAAATGTTTTTTCTCCTTCCCCTTCACACAGAAAATCCAGCCCATTGATTTCCTGAAGTGTCTCAACCGGTAATGCTGATGCATGAGGACCCCCAATAATCGTAATACAGGATGGAGATTTTTCTTTTGCAAAACTGATAGCCTGCTGAGCAAAATAATACTGCGGCGTCATGCAGCTAACGGCAAAAACATCAGGATTGAATTCTTTAAAAATATCCTCAAAGTTAAAAAGCTTTCTATGATGGTCATAATCATAGAATTCAATTTCATGGCCCAACTCGCGTGCTATGGCAATTAAGATTCCGATACCGCCGGTAGGTTCAGGCTCTGTGCTACAGGATGTCGGATAATAGAAAAGTATTTTCATATCTCTAATCAATAAATTTGTTTATAAGACACTTGATACTGTTTCAATAAACTCTCTTGTATATCTCTTCCAGCTCCAGTCAAATGACTTTACTCTTGCTTCGCCATTTTTTCTAAGCGCCTCTGAAGCATCAGGTTTTAAAGTTTTTAAAACAGCTTCTACCCCTGAACGTACATCAAGAGGTTCATAATAATTTGCCCCGGTGCCGCAAATCTCCTTGTTGATAGCGGTCTCTGCTGCAACTATAGGCAACCCATGCCCCATTGCTTCAATCATTGAGAATCCAAAAGACTCGCACAAAGAAGGATAAAGCATTAAATCGCACTGCTCATAAAGAGTTCCCATTTGTCTTTGCGGGACTCTGCCCATAAAAACAACGCGGTCATTAATACCAAGTTTATCTATTATTCTTTCATACCGTTCCACTTCACGGGGCAAATCTTCATGAGCTATTGTTGAGAAAAAACAATAGTTCAATCCCTCATTTTTTAGAGAAGCGAGTATTTCAAATAATACGTCAAATCCTTTATGCAGTCCCGGATGCGTGGGATAAAGAATTTTATATCCATTGACTTTAAGAAGCTTCGCATATTGTTCATCAAGCTGTTCCTGCAAAGATTGCTTATCAAATCCATGATAAAGTGTTTTAAATTTCTTATTCCTTACTGATGGACATGTTTCTTTTATCATGTCAGTCATAGCATCGCTTGGCGTTACAACCAAATCAGCCCGTTTTATTGATTCAACAGCTACTTTTCTCCTAAGAAAAATTTCCCTTTTTGTTTTCCCCTTGATCTGTGAAAGATAATATTTGCAGTAATAAAGAGGATTCCGCTGAAAAAATATATGCGGCACCGGGCACCACACAGGACCAAAATTAGTCAATGAGACAACCACATCAAAGTTTTCTTTTTCTATTTTCTTAGGCAAATACCATATATCATCAATCAGACGGGCAAATGGGGAGGATGCTCTTGAATCTGCCGTGAGCTCAATTTTTATATTTTGAGATGAGTGAATTTCAGGGAAAGAGTTTCGCACCAGAAAAACATATTCATTTTCTTTATCCTGACTGCCAAGTTCAGGTATGAAGTTGGTGAGATGACGCATTGCGCCGCCCATATTTGCGCCGAGAGCATGAATAAGGATTTTCATTTCTATTTATTAAAATTATTTTGTATGACTATTTAGCAACTTTCTTTTGATTAAATATTTCAAAGATACTAAGTTTTAAAAAGCTTAAAATTGTTAATATAATTATCAGCAATATATAATCTCTTAAATTTGAGAAGAAGGTATCTATTTGAACTTCTATATTGCTTGCAGTAACTAATAGCAAGCCCAATGCAGCAAGACTTATAACCTGATTTTTGTCATTGTATTTTACAAACTGCAAAATATAAAAAACTATAAATACAAAATAAAGAATTGGCGCAAATAAAAGCCCTATCAGCCCAAAATCCGCCTCAAAAATTGACATAACACTTGTTGGAAGATCTAACTCGGTATAGTCAAATTCTCCGGGGGAAATGCCAATAATATTTACCGTTAGCTCGTCAGCAGATTTATATTGTTTCTCTGAATTAAAAGCTCTCGGAACTATGTTATCAAGAGTACTTAATGTAATAACACCATAACCTTTTTTTCCAACATCCCACTGTTTTTCAACGACGCTATAAAGTAAATCAAAAACTCCCTTTCTGAGTTGTGTTATCTGCTCTGCTTGCGTAACTTCTTCCACCATAGACGGAGTTAAATACATGACCATTCCTTTTAACCTGTTAGAAAGACTATCAGATGCAAGAAGTGCTGAGATATCCGAGTTATAAAAATTTGTTCTGATATGCTGGTAATAGAAAGAAAAAATAAATGGAATTAAACAGATAAGTAATAAGGTTGTAAAATACTTCGGTTTAATAAACTGTTTAATATTATAATTTTTTTCCAAGACATAAGTTAAAACTGAAAAAATTATGCTTGCTAAAATAAATCTCCTTGCACCAACTGAAGCCTCTCCCAATAAAATATAGAATAAAGCAAAAAAACTTAGAGGTAATATATTTCTTAATTTAAGTGTTCTGGCAGGTTCAATAAGAACATGAACCATAAAAACAAAAAAACATCCAATTGCCATATATGTTAATAATCCACTTGTTACATATTCCCAATATGCAAGAGCCTCTGACTCACCTCTATATATGAATAGCTGGAAAATTCTTAAACTTCTATAGCCATATTTTATAAATAGATATGCTTTGAAAAATACCCAGCTACTTACTGTGTATGATATAATATTTAGATTAATATTTTTTAAACAACTTAATATCTTATAATTTTTGGGCAAATGATTTGATAAAACCATCCATAAAAATAAAAAGATGATTGAATATATTATGCTATAAGATAACATGCCAATATATATAGACAGCTCATATCTTGTCATCTGTGTAAAAATATTTAAGACAGTTAACAGATTGTATAAAACAAAAAACTCTGTCAAATGAAATGCCAATATCAAATTGGCTTTTTTAATGAAAAATATATAAAAAACAAATGATAGATTTATTGTTAAAATTAGAATAGATATACAATATATCATAGATTTATTTTGTTAGTTATGTTGACTGACCTTCTATATAAAATCTCCAAGAACTTTTTTAGCGCAATAGATTGATGTTACAAGCTGAATACTGAAATAAATTGGTATTGCCATTGCTGCCCCGATTAAGCCGAAGTAATAAATTGCAGGTATTTCTATGCAAAAACTTGCTATTGCACCAGTTATCTGTATAGCAAGTATAAAATTTGTTTTTTTGTAAGCATAGCATGGCTTTTCAAAAACCTGGCTTATTACAAACAGACTATAGCCAATTGCAATCCATGGAATAAGTTGACTTCCTGAACGATACTTCTCAGCCAGTAAAATATAAACTATAGTATCACTAAAGATTGCAACAACCAGCACGCCTGAAAAACACGCTAAAATAACAAACAAAATCCAATATCTAAATGTCTTTTTTTCAAGAACTTTATCTTCTTTATATATTGCATCAAAATACAGAGGTCGTAAAGTGTAATCCATAATAGTGCTTAGCATTAGGAATGGACGGCTTATTAACCCGTAAATTGCAGCATAAATTCCAACTTGTTCGAAACCTATAAGTCCGCCAATGAAATATCTATCACTTAGCCCACTGATCCATCCTAAAACAGCCAAAGGCATTAAAGGTAATGCATACTGTTTTATTTCCTGAACCAGCTGTTTGTCTATCTTTGCTTTGTTAGCCTCCTCTGCTACACCTTCACGTTTTATAAATATAAAATAAATTAGTATAATAATTGAAGAAGCAATTAAATATCCAAATAACAAGGTTTGTGCTTCAACATTAAAAAAACCCAATAATAATATTGCGATTGCAGGTCTCAACCACGCCTCCGCAGAAATCCAAAGCGCAAAAGGTTTATGCCTTCTGGCTGCACTAAAGAAATTTGTCTCAGTCCCACGTGTCACGTCAACTGCAAGCAAACCAGCAAGGATAATGAATATCCAAATCGAAGTCTCATAAATAAAACTATAAATGCCGCCAGTTAAAAGTATAATGATAACTAATGAACCGGTGATCCGGGACAATAATGAGGTTATGTTACGCCTCAAATGCGGCACTTTCCCTTCCCCTGACATGGTGGGATATAACTTGAACATTGCTTGCATTAAAGGCACACATAACAGGCTGTAGAAAAACGCGGACACACCCAGAAGCAGATTAACCTTGCCGAAAACAGCTGGAGGGAAATACTCTGTTAAAAAACGAGTACCGATGAGAAGACCTAAAGCAGCCATAATTTGACCTGATGCGACCCATAACCCCTCGCCCAAAAGGCGCTTTTTTATTGGTGCTGATTTAAGTTTTATTTTATTTTCTTTAAAAATAATCAAACTCTTTTAAAGATTTCATACTTTTTAAATAAGATTCTAACCTTCTTCAGGACATTGCTTTTAGACAATACAAACTGCACGAAATCTCTTGATGCCATGAAAGCAAATAGCTTGCTGAACAGCCCAAGTTTTTTAAGACATTTATTATAATAATTGAATGTATATTGCCGTCGCAGTTTTTTCCCTATCTTCAATCCCCGCTTATATGTGCTTTTCCTTGCTTCTCTACTCAACTCAGGAGTAAAGAAAATTGGCTCGTTCAGCCACTGCATGTTGCCATTAAGATAATCCTCAGGGAGCTGAACAAAATAATTGTTCCTGTCAATCCATTCAAATAGTTCAGTATTTGGGAAAGGCACAAGATTATAGAACCTAACATCAACAATTGGATATTTCTTAGCCAGCTTAAATGACTTTTCTATTTCTTTTTCTCCTTCACCCGGAGAACCAATAAGAAAAAACAGCGCAACTTCAAAGCCCAGATTGCAAGCGTTTTTTATTGTTTCTTCGATTTCCTCAATACGTTCGCCCTTTTTTATATTTTCAAGCACTCTGTTATCAGCTGATTCTACTCCCAAAGCAATATGACTAAATCCTGTTTCCTTCATTCTTTTCAGTAATGCCAGGTCTGCCTTGTCAGCCCGCATCCCGTTGGGTGCATTCAGTTCAATCTTCAGATTTCTTTTTTCTATTTCATCGCAGATATCATATACCCTTTTTGTATTAACGTTAAAGGCATCATCATTGAAATTAAAAAATCTATACCCCAGTTCATACCAATATGTTATCTCGTCAACAACATTCATCGCTGTTCTTGCCTTCCACTTCCTGCCAATGGCAAGTTTAACAGAGCAATAGATACAATCATAAGGACAGCCTCTTGAAGAAAGAATATTCATAGATTTTGTATCGTATTTTTCAATTTCAAATCCGTCGTATGTTGGAAATGGGATATTATCCAACTCCGATATTCGCGCACGGTCACCTTCATATTTACCCTCTTTTCCGTTTCTATAATATAGACCTTTTATATCTTTATGCTCCGCACCTTCGCACAGCTCTATAATTGCTTCTTCACCTTCCCCTGAGATCCCATAATCTAATTCTGGGCAGTCAATAAGCACTTTCTCCCTTAAAGTTGAAATATGAGGTCCACCCGCGACTATAGGGATATCAGGAAATGCTTTCTTTATATTTCTAATTTTCTCATAATGATGTTTGTATCTTGACGTCATGCAACTGATACCAATTAAATCAGGGCGGAAATCAGAAATATTTTTATGAAAGTTTTTCAAGTTGTCAGCAAAACCTAAGTCTATCACTTTATACTCAATACCTCTTTGCTTCAGAGTTTCAGCAATATATCCTAAACCTAAGGGCCATACCGGGATAGTATAAAAACTGTTAGGATAGTTTGAGTTAACAAGTAAGACTTTTTTAAATTTCATTTACAAAAATGCTTTCAATTAATTAAGCTTTAAGCAATTGTTTCATTATATTGTTGCAATAGCCGGTAAAACTCTCAAAAGAAAAATAGCACAATCCGGCAGGCACAACCCTCTCCTTGTTAAGGATGGCTGTAAGAATGGCTTGTTTTAACTCAGAACAATTGCTCGGGTCAACCAATATACCCAATTCCCCATTTCTCAATGCCTCGCGGCTTCCGTCAACTTTACTTCCAATGACCGGTATGCCGCATGCCATAGCTTCAAGATAGACTATCCCAAAACCCTCCCCACGGCTTGGCATTACATAAACATCTGCAAGCCGGTAATGGTCTGCTTTCTCTGCTTCCGAAATTTTTCCTGCAAAAACTACTCTATTTTTTACACCAAGCAGTTCTGCTTTTGCCTCAAGCCGTTTTCTGTCATCGCCGTCTCCAACAATAAGGTAGGCGATATTGGAAATCTCTTTTGCGAGGTCAGGTAATATTTCAAGAACTTCGTCAAAGCCTTTGTATCTTTCTTTCGATACAAGACGCCCAAAGGTCATAAGCACAGTTTTTCCTTCAAGGCCGTAACGTTTCAGTAAGGCAGGATTTTTAGGTCCGGAGCCATAACTATTTATATCAACAGAGCAGGGTAGAATGAAGCCCTTATTTTTATCAATTTTTGCCCACGCAAGAAAACGGGATGTTGTTATCTCGCTTATTGAAATAAAACCATCAATCTTGTTTATTAAGTATTTGTTTACAGGATTCCATGCATCTATCCCGTAGAGCATAAGAACTAAAGGAGCTTTGCATATCAGCTTGCAAATATATGCGATAGGAAGAAGGTTTATATGACAGCATATAATGATATCGTAGCTTTTATTTGAGGTTAATTGTTTTAAAACAGTGAACATGTACTTTGTTTTGCTGTTCAATCCATCTGTTACATAGGAAAGTTTAGCAGGCTTTGGCTCGCTTTGATTAGGCATAAGCCTTGCAATTGCAACTACTTCTTTGCATCCTGAAATTTTGCAAAGCGCTGTCAATAAATCCCGGTTGAATTTAGCTATACCGCCATGACCTCCAAAGCCATCAGTTACAAGAGTTAAAATACTGAATGATTCTTTTTGAGCATTTTTCTTTACAGTTTCACTTTGAAGGCTATCCTGTAAAATTGGCGCATGATAATGTGATGTCTGTTTTGCGGGGGTATAGCTTTGATAAACTTTCTTCGCCCATCCTCGCAAGCCCCTCTCTCCCTTAGCTTCGCGATCCTGCAAAAGCCACTCATAGACAGGCACAGAAAATCCGGTTTTCCCACGGTTGAGGACTTTTTCTGGAAGGGCTTTTACCGGGCTTGAAGCCATATCCTGCTTATTTGGCGGATGTCCGGACGCCATGAGCGGCGCTAAAGTATGAAGCAATCCCATATCTAGAAAAGGGACACGCACTTCAAGCGAATGAGCCATGCTCGCCCAGTCAGTGTCACGAAGGAGCTGGTTTCGCATATACAAGCACATCTCAAGGGCAGAAACTTTTAAATAAGGCGAGCTAATATTTTTTACAATTTCTTCAAGTCTGATTAACGTCTGAAGTTTCTGCCAGCCTTCTTTTACCATTTCCCCGTCAAGTAACTCTGGGAGCTCCCAGGGCATGAACATCCCGCGGCGAAGCAGATATGTGCCGCCGTAAGTTCCCCCATACTCAAAGAGGCTCGCGTATTTGGGAGATGTAAAGCGCTTTAGAAAAGGAGCACTTACAACGCGAAATGCTTTACCAAAACCGGGTATTGTTGAAAATGGGCGAAGAAATCTTACCATCTGCGGTATCTGTCTGAAACTTTCATAGCTTCCGAATAATTCATCCCCGCCAAGCCCTGAAAGGGCAACTTTTAAGCCTGCCTTCACTGCGGCTCTGCTGACAAAATAGCTGTTAACGCCGTCAATGGTAGGGCGGTCCATTGCATCAAGTATGTTTGTAAGCTCATCCTGAAAATCTGCTTTTTCTGTCCATATTGTGCTGTGTGTTGTCCCGTAAATCCTTGCAACCTCTGCTGCGAGGATAGTTTCATCAGCTTCTGTACCCTTGTATTCCCTAAAACCAAGTGTGGCTGAATGAAGTTGCGCCGCACCTGCTTCTGTTGCAAGCGCAGTGAGAGTGGTCGAATCAAGTCCTGATGAGAGAAAAACTCCCACAGGCACATCAGCCACAAGATGATGGCTGACACTGTCAAGAAGAGCATCCCGCAATCTTTCCCTTATCTTTTCGCGCGGCAGTTCAAGCGGAGTAAGGCTTGCCTCTGCAAGCTCATCCCTTATGCTGAAAAATGTTTTTGTGCGTCTCTGTCCGCCTCGAATCTGCATATATGTACCGGCAGGAAGTGAGCTAATGCTCTTGAAGAACGTGAAAGGTTCCGGGACATGCCCCCAGAGGAAGAAGCCTACATGACCAGCAGGCTCCGGTGAGGTGTCTATGGCGCCGCCGGCAATGAGAGCCTTTACCTGTGATGCTACGCGGAACGTATTCCCGTTATCTGAATAGTAGAGTGGTTTGATGCCAAAGGGGTCGCGGGCAAGGAAAAGGCTCTTGTCACGCTCGTCCCAGATGGCAAAGGCGTACATGCCGCGAAGGTCGTTCAGCATGTCTGCGCCTTTTTCTGCATAGAGATTAAGCAGGACTTCAGTGTCGCTGGCCGAGCGAAAACGATAGCCCTTTTTCTCAAGGGAGCTGCGGAGAGCGCGGTAATTGTAAATCTCTCCGTTGAATACTATCACGAGATTGCCATCGGAGCTTTGCATAGGCTGGGCGCCGGTTTCGGAAAGGTCTATGATGGCAAGGCGGCGGTGTCCCATGCCTACTTTGCCGTCTGCCGAATACCATTCACCGCAGCCGTCAGGGCCGCGGGCAGTCATCCGGTCGCGGATGCGGAGAAGCTCGGCGCGGTCAACTGGAGGCGATGATTGTCTGTAAGAGTATATAGCAACGATTCCGCACATAAGAATATTAATATAAGCATATTAGAATTCAAAAAGCAAAGGCGGAGATTGAGGGGAGGAGGAATTCAGGAGAGAATAAGAAAAAAAACTTCTTTAAAGAATAATATCAATTGGTTATAATAATTTCTTAGATTACGCAATTTGTTAAAAAATACTATTTTAATTAAAAAATTATAATGAATGAGAAAATAGCCATTAAATGGCTTAAACAAGCTTTGCATGATTTGGAAATGGCAGAAAAAAATATTGCTATAGGCGGTTATGATGTAGCTGCTTTTCTTGCTCATCAATCTGTAGAAAAACTGCTGAAATCAATTTTTGCCATCAATGGAAAGAAAATTCCAAGAACACATTATATTGATGAATTGGCAAGAGAACTTAAATTAGAAAAGAGACTCATAGATGCTGCTTCAGAACTTACTGCAGATTATACATTTTCCCGGTATCCGGACGTAAGTGAAAACGTTCCTTATGAAGAATACGATGAAAATATCGCAAGAGAAAAAGTAACAATGGCAAAAATATTTTTTAAGTCATTAAAAAAAATATACAACAGGCTTCTGGAGAAATGATATGGCTGACCGCTGGATAGATAAGTTCAGAAAAGATGCATTTCCTTCTCTTGTAAAGAAATTCAAGCCGGAAAAAGTAATCATATTTGGTTCAAGAGTCAGAGGTGTTGCAAAAAAGGATTCTGATATTGACATTATAGTGATTTCCAATTATTTCGAAAAAATTCCGTTCTTAAAACGAATGCCTTTAATATTAAAAAAAGTACCTTTTCAAAAGCATGTTGATTATATCTGCTATACACCTGATGAATACAAAAAAATTAAAGATGCATCTTCGTTAATATCAGGTGCTCTGGAAGATTCGATTGAACTCGCCATATAGAATTTCTTAGAATAATAATGTATTCTGTTCAGCGGGGAGCAACGATTTCGCACATAAGCATATTAGAATTCAAAAAGCAAAGGCGGAGATTTGAGGGGGAGGATTACAGGGGGAATAAAAGATGAGATTGCTTCGCTACGCTTGCAATGACAGATCAAGGAGATAGGAAAAAACATTTATTAGAGTACTTCAACCCCTGTACGCTTAATTTCAGGAATTATTGGAAGCCAGTCATTCTCAAACTCTTCTTTTGAAAAACAAAGGGTTTCCATGCGACAGTCGATTTCCATTGCTTTTCTGAATATGGCTTTCCTCAAATCATAATAGTTTTCATCATTTATATCTGCTGAAACAACAGCTATATCTATATCACTGTATTCTTTCTCTGAACCTAAAGCATAAGAACCAAATAAAATTATTTTGTCTGCATGAATTATCCCTTCAATTGTTTCACGAAATTTTCTTAAAAGAATTAGAATTTCATCTTTTGTGTCAGCCATTTCAAGACCTCCTGAGTCTTTTGCAAATATTCTCCAGCTTTATCTTTATTCATGAAAATTGACAACTTTGAAATATCTTCCTTATACCTTGAATCAAGATAATATGTGGTAAGATCCTGCAAGAAATCCTTTATATTGTCCGGCAGTTCCTCGTAATTCCCAGCCATTTTTGACAGATTGATAAGATTATGAACGCGCGGAGGGGTTATCCCATTATTTTCAATGTATGCTTTTAATTTCTTTTCAATAACCTGCTGGCACATAAAAGCAACATAGACATAACGCCCTGCATCTAACATTGCCTTGGCAGTTTCCCAATCATATTGGGCGCGGTCAACCGGAGGCGATAGCTCCTTGTAAGACTATATAGCAACGATTCCACACATAAGAATATTAATATAAGGATATTAGAATTTAAAAAGCAAAGGCGGAGATTGGGGGGAGGAAGAGGCTGGCATTACTGCATGAAAAAGATTAATTGAAATATTTGCCTCTGTGTTGTATTGTATTGTCATACAGGAGGATAACTATGAGAACCGTTTTATCCGTGAGTCTTCCCAAGAACATTTCAGAGGAACTTGACTGTTTTGCAAAAAAAACAGGACGCAACAAGAGTGATATTGTGAAAGAATCTCTGAGTCTGTTTCTTTGGGAAATGAAACTCAGGGCAGTGCAGAAGAAACTTGGTCCAAAAGCAAAAAAAGTTGGCATTGTCAGCGAGGAAGATGTTTTTAAAGCAGTATCATGATTGTCGTATTTGATACAAATGTTTTCGTCGCGTCAATTATAACTCAAGGGGTCTGCTCGAAATTATTGTACAGAGCGCGCAGCAGAGAGTTTTGCCTTGTTGCATGTCCCTTCATTATGACAGAAATCCGGAGAGTACTCTCAAAAAAATTTCACTTTTCACATAATGACATAAGCTTAGCAATGGAACCCATTAGTGAAGCAATTGAGGAAATCATAGAACACAACCTCAAAATCTCTAACATTTGCCGGGATTCTGATGATGACAACATCCTCGCCTGTGCCTTTGCTGCAAAGGCAGATTATCTTGTAACAGGAGACTCTGATCTGCTGGATATAAAATACTATGAGGACGTTAAAATCATAACTCCAAGGGACTTTGAAGCATTATTTATATGACGGCACGCTCATCTTATGAACAATTTTTTGATCAGATACATGATTCGCTTCAGACGGCTGCGGATTCCTGATTCATCGCCATTTGTGTCTTTCCCTGTGCCCGGCGATAATCTGCTGAAAGCAAACAATATCTTTTCCTTCAACCCTCTCGTATATGCAAAAGTGCCTATTGCAAGTTTTAAGAAATTTTTTTCCTCTTTCTTTGAGAAATCAAATGCAGGGGATAAGACCTCAAGCTCATCCGGGTGTTCAAACTTCCCAAGATCAAACCATGCGTCAAGCTGTCTGCAATAGCGGAGAAATTTTTTTCTATACGAAAGTCCAAGGCGTTCTGAAAGAGTTTCAATTTCAGAGGAGGACAAATATCTTCTCAGGAACTCAGCATCTGAGGCAATCCATTTGAATATCTCCTTCCCCTGATAGATATGTTTCTGAATATGAATGAAATTCATCATGAATGAATCAGCCGGAGATGGGAGATATAAAGCTAATTCCGCATCGAATGAAGAGCCCTGCATAACACTGCCGAAATCGAACCAGAGCTTCTCATTGAGGGCTTTTACCCTGCACTGCAATTCTATATGAATGAAGATCTTATTGACTTCTTTGGTAAGAGAAATTTCATTGCCGAATTTTTTAAAAAGATTTGTATCCCCTTTGGGAACATAGCCGTGTGCTGATATTATATCTATGAACTGACGGGCATCGTCAGGGTTTATCAGGATATCTATGTCAGACATCTGCCTCAACGCCGTATGCTCAGGAAAAAGATACAAAAAAAGGATTCCCTTGATGGGAAGGAATTTAAGACCGGCTGAAAAAATCTCTTTTTTCAGAATGCCGAACTGCTCTATTAACGTTGTGTTTTTGATAAAATTGGCGTGGTATTCTTTGCGGAGAGCCTTTGAGTGTTCGGGAGCTAAAAGAGCGATGGCATCCAGATATTTGAGGTTGCGATAGATGACAGGCGAAACTGCATGGTAATTGGCAAGCTCTATTATCAAATCCCAATCGAGCTTTTCTGAGAGAAGCTCTTCGCACTCAACTTTAAGTTTTTCCGTAAGCGTATAGGCAGAGAATTTTGTAAGGAAGAGATATTCAGGGGAAAACTGGAATTTATTATAAGATTCTTTCCGCAATTATTTTCTTTTCAAAACAGTTTTGGCATTCTTCAGGATCCGTTCTGCTAAGTTAACTGCTTTTTCAGCGCCGTTCGTTCTCAATCCTTTTTATATCGCTTTCAACCATTATCCTTCCAAGCTCTTCAAACTTGGTTTTTGGAGACCATTTCAGTTTGTTCTTCGCCTTGGAAAAATCACCTATGAGGAGATCGACCTCTGCTGGTCTGAAAAATTCCGGAGAAAGCACTACAACCGCTTTGCCGGTCTTTTTATCAATTCCTTTTTCGTTAACGCCTTTACCCTTCCAAACAATATTAATATTAATATGCTTGAACGCAAATTCAATAAACTCCCTTACTGAATGAGTCTCGCCTGTTGCGACGACATAATCATCTGCAGTTTTCTGCTGAAGCATTCTCCACATGGCATCTACATATTCCGGAGCATATCCCCAGTCCCTTTTGGCATCAATGTTCCCCAACACTATCTGTTTCTCAAGCCCGCACCTTATTTTCGCAATGCCATAGCTTATCTTCCTTGTCACAAACTCAAACCCTCTGAGCGGGGACTCATGGTTAAAAAGTATCCCTGAGCAGGCAAAAAGTTTGTAAGACTCACGGTAATTAACAGTGATGTGATGCCCAAACGCCTTTGAAACCGCATAAGGGCTTCTGGGATAGAAGGGGGTCTTCTCGTTTTGAGGAACTTCCTGAACCCTTCCGAACATCTCGCTCGACGAAGCCTGATAGAATTTTATCTTAGGGTTTACGGCTCTTATCGCCTCAAGCACGCGCAGTGGTCCGATGCCTGTCACATCTGAAGTGAATATGGGCTCCTCGAAAGACAGCGCAACAAAGCTCTGTGCTCCAAGATTATAAATCTCAGCAGGCTGAAGCTTCTCAATTGTGCGGTATATATTCGTAAACTCCAGAAGTTCAAAAGGGACATAATTGATCTGCTTATCAATACCAAGGAATTTCAGTCTCTCCAGATGGAGGTCAGAAGTTCTCCTGAACGCACCGTAAACTTCATATCCCTTTTCAAGGAGCAGTTTCGATAAATAGGCTCCATCCTGTCCGGTGATACCTGTAATAAGTGCTTTTTTTGCCATAAGATTATTTGTCCTTTAAGTAGCTGTTGTCTTATTATTTTATTAAGTTAGATTTCTACCATGTTACCTTTTTTTATTCAACCTTTTCTCCACTTCATCAGCTACAAACCTGCTGAATGAAAAAGCGCACGTAAAAGCCGGTGAAACTGCGTTTAAAACATGAGTCGAGTTCTCAGCCTCTTCAACGACAAAATCCATTTCAAGCCTGCACTGCTTGCGATTATACAACTGAGCCCTTATTCCGGGTGTAAGCCAGCGCCCAAACTTTCTTTCATCTATCGTCTTTACGAGGCGTGATGCAAGGCTTATAAAGTTTTTTCTATAATACTTCCTCAACTCTTCAAAGGCAATCTTCCTGAAATTGAAACTGTTATGGGCAAAAAGTTTAGCCTCAACCGGAAGGATCTCCAGAGCCTCTGAAAGGCTGAAATTGGAAAGCCCTGAATAATTCTCACGCCAGAATGCCGGTATTGCAGTAGGTCCGGCTTTTACATGCCCGTCCGCTGACTTTGTGAAATGCATGCCAAGAAATGGATTGTCTATATCAGGGACCGGATATATATGCTTTCTTATGAGGTCAGGAGATTCATATTCCAGATAGAGTCCCTTGAAAGGGATGAGCGAATATTTCATACCTGCACCGAATTCGTGAGCTACCTTATCCGCATAGAGCCCTGCCGTGTTTATTAAATGACTGAATGTTATCTTTTGGGAATTAGTTGTTATTGAAGCGCTGCCATTTCTTTTTAGAAGTCTTTCATTAAAAAGAATCCGGACATTTTTTTTCTTCATAAGACTGCTGCCGATGCATTCTACAACCTCTGAGGGAATAATGGTTGAAGTTGAAGGGGAATATAATGCTTTCTCAACCGTCTTCGCATTAGGCTCAAGCTCGCTTAACCCTGCTTCATCAACAATTTCTATCGCAACTCCGTTGCTGTCGCCCCGTCTTTTCAATTCATATAAGGATTCGATTTCATTTTCGTTTTTTGCGACTACTACCTTGCCGCATCTGTTTATTGAAAGACCGTTTTCAAGACAATATTGAGTGAGAAGCCTGTTCCCATCAACCACAAACTTAGCCTTAAGGCTGTCAGGGGAATAATAGAAACCCGCATGAAGAACGCCGCTGTTCCTTCCGCTTGCATGGCGTGCAAGAGTCGGCTCTTTTTCCAGAATCGTGATCGTGATATCCGGGTATCTGGCGGCAATCTCGCGTGCAACGGAAAGCCCCACGATGCCTGCGCCGGCAATCAGAATATCGGTGTTCAACATGACTGATTTGGAGAAAGCTCACTTCTCATGTTTTTCATCATGCTTTTGATCATGTTCTTGATCATTCTCTTGATCATGACTGCTGAGTAAATCATAAGGGCACTTCAGCTCGTTTACATCCTTTATGACTTTTGCCGGATTGCCGGCAGCGACTTTGAAAGGAGGGACATCTTTTGTGACAACTGAACCTGCTCCGATCAACGAACCTTCGCCGATCACTATGTCAGGTAAAATTGTAGAATTGGCGCCTATCTTGGCGCATCTTTTTACAGTAGCTCCCTTGATGCACTCCTTGGCCTTCGGGCAAAGGGGATGGAGGACATTTGTAAAAACAACATTGGGGCCAATCCATGACTCGTCTTCTAAGACAGTGAACTCAGGGATAAATGCTTGCGAATGTATCCTGACGTTGTTTCCTATTTTAACATGATGTTCAATGACCGAGAGAGTGCCGATGCTGACATTATCACCTATCTCATTTAACTCTCTTATGTTGGCTTTATTGCCAGTCTGGAAATTATCACCTATCTTGTTCCCCGCATAAATAACTGTGTGGGACCTTATGAGGGCATTGTCGCCGATGATTGTCTCAAGCTTTCTTTCATCAGCGCTCCGCTTCTTTTCATCAACACCACTTGGCAGAGAACCAATAACTGCAAAGTCCTCGATTGTGCAATTGCTGCCAAGCCTGACATTGGGATGAATAATAGCTGTTTTGCTTATCATATATGTTTTAGAGGGCGAGCCTCTTCCAATTAGTTTCCTTCCTTACTCCGCCATCTCTGAGAGACTCACCTGCTGTCTCAAGGACATTTACAACGCGCATGCCGTTTAATCCGTCAGTCAAAGGCTTTTTACCGCCCATTATGCACTCAATAAAATGGGAGCACTCGATCTTCAAAGGCTCTGTGTTGTCGACCTTAGGAATGAATATTGCGCCTGCTCTGGGGCGGATTATGTAATCCCTGATTCCACCGTCCGTTGCAAGTTTTGTCTCAAAGCCTTTATCATAAATCTTAAGCTTCGCCTCATTGTCAACATCATCATATACGACCATCTTTTTTTCACATACGACTGTGAGCTTCCTTACTTTGGAAGGATCAAGCCAGCTCGTATGAACGTGCGCAACCGTCCCTGACGGAAATTCAATATACATAAAGACTACGTCTTCAATCCCTTTCTGGATGAACGACTTGCCGAAAGCCGAGACAGCGACAGGGAATTCTTCCATAAGATATATGAGGATTGATATGTCATGGGGTGCAAGGTTCCACATAGAATTTATGTCATCCCTTATTATCCCGAGGTTCACCCGTGTTGAATAGAAGTAAAGCGGGCTCCCCACCGCAGTTGACCGGATTATATCCTTTAGCATCCTTACGGCAGGATTAAATTCGAATGTATGTCCTGTCATGAGGACTTTCCCCATTTTCTCAGAGAGCTCGATAAGCTCCATTGCCTCGCCGGATGTGAATGCGAGAGGTTTCTCCACAAGCACATGCTTTCCTGACATAAGCGCTTTTTTCGAAAGCTCAAAATGGGTTTTTACGGGAGTGGCTATTACCACAGCATCGATCCCGGGAGATGAGATTATTTCCCCGTAATCATTCACTCCATTAATAGATGGATAGCTTCTTATTACTTTATCTACGCTGTCTTTCGAACTGTCACAGCAGTGAGTGACCCGGCAATCCCTGTTCTCTATAAAGTTTCTGATGAGATTGGGTCCCCAGTAACCGCATCCTGCCACTGCGATATTTATCATTGCCGCTCCTCAAAAGTTGCTTCTAAAAAATTGTCCATCTATCAAATATTTTATGACTTCAAATATTCTATGATATGTTATATAAAAAATGATATTTTTATTTTTAAATGATCGAGAATAAAATGAAAGTCCCATTTGTTGACCTTAAGGCACAGTATAACTCCATTCGCAGGGAAATCAACGAAGCTGTAAATTCCGTCATAGAAGCCGGCAGCTTCATACTTGGCAAAGAAGCAGAAGAGTTCGAGCAGAGATTCGCTTCCTTCTGCGGAGCAAAATATGCGGTCGGCGTAGGAAACGGCACAGATGCTCTCTATTTCTCCCTTAAGGCATTCGGCATCGGAGAAGGAGACGAAGTCATAACAGTCCCCAACACATTCATTGCAACAACTGAAGCAATCACAATGACAGGAGCAAAGATAACTTTCACAGATGCTGACGGGAAAACCCTGAACATGAGTCCCCAGTGCCTTGAAGATTATCTGAAAAAGAGATTCGATAAAAGCTCAGTCAAGAGCCCTTTGCCGCGCGCAATAATCCCGGTGCATCTTTACGGACAGCCCGCTGAAATGGATGGAATCTGCTGGGTAGCTCAAAAATACGCTCTCAGGATAATAGAAGATTCTGCACAGGCGCATGGCGCTCTTTATAAAGGAAAGCGCACCGGAACATTGGGTGATGCGGCAGGATTCAGTTTTTTCCCGTCAAAGAATCTTGGCGCCTTCGGCGATGCAGGAGCTGTTGTGACTAACGACCGAAAAGCGGCAGAATACATAATGATGGCACGCAACCATGGAAGAAAGAAAAAGTATGAACATGAATTCGAGGGGAGAAACTCGCGCCTTGATTCCATGCAGGCGGCAATCCTTAAAGTGAAACTTATATCGCTTGAAAAATGGAATGAGAGCCGCAGAAAACATGCTTCGCTTTACAAATCATTACTTGATGGGATTGATGAGATCAGACTCCCCTACTCCCCTCAATGGATAACCCCGGTCTGCCATCTCTATGTCATAAGAACGAAAGAAAGAGAGAAACTTGCAGAGCGCCTAAAAGAAGCAGGGATAGAGACAGGAATCCATTATCCGATACCTCTTCATCTTCAGCCGGCTTATTCATATCTTGGATGCAGAAAAGGTGATTATCCGGTTGCGGAAAATGCGGCGCAGGAAATATTGAGCCTGCCTATGTATCCTGAAATGTCATCAGAGATGGTCGAATATGTGTGCAGTGAGATAAAAAAAATTATCTGATGCCGCGCATGAGTCCGCAGACATCAATAACCTTTATCCCTATGAGGTTTTCCGAAGAAATCTCTTTAAACTCTGAATGGTTGACAAGGAATACTGCAATGTCGCATTCTATAAGGGCTTTTTCCTTTGTAGTCAATTCAAGGCCGGCACATTTTTCAACATTTGGCTCTACAACAAGAAGTTCTATATCTTTTCTGGCCGCCAGCTTCTTTGCAATCTTGAGCGCCGGGCTTTCCCTTAAATCATCCACATCAGCTTTATAAGCTAACCCGAAACAAGCGACCTTTACCTTCCCGCTCCTGCTCTTTTTTTCGGAGGCAGCGGCAGCAATGACTTTCTTGAAGACATCCTCAGCCCTTTTGTCATTGACATTGCGCGCAGTCTTTATGAGGGCTGACTGTCCGGGGGCGCTGTCAACAATGAACCAGGGGTCGACTGCAATGCAGTGTCCGCCGACTCCTGCTCCGGGAGAAAGTATATTCACCCTTGGATGCCTGTTCGCTATCTCTATTACTCTCCATACATCTATTCCGAATTTGTCGGCAATCCCTGCGATCTCATTTGCAAAGGCGATGTTCACATCCCTGTATGCGTTCTCAACTAACTTTACCATCTCCGCTGTCTTTGCATCAGCAAGGTATATCTTTCCCTGAACGACAGTGCTGTAAAGCTTCTGCGCAAGCCTTGCGGATTTTTCGTTTATCCCGCCTATGACCCTGTCATTCTCAACAAGTTCCTTGAATATGTTCCCCGGAAGAACCCTCTCAGGACAGTAAGCGATATATATATCCTCGCCCGGAACAAATCCTGCCTTGCTTACCATGCCGGCCACAAGGTTTTCAGTTGTCATGATTGGAGATGTCGACTCAAGGACTATGAGGTTGCCTTTCTCAAGATGGGGGATAATGCTTTCCATGCACTTTTTCACATAAGAGAGGTCAGGCTTTTTGCCGTCTTTAAAAGGAGTGGGAACGCATATCATAAAGGCATCGCTTGCCTGCGGCTCTGTGCTCACTTTGAGTTTCTTCGAACCGATGGCGGCTTTGACAAGGATATCAAGGTCAGGCTCATAAATATGAGTATCACCTTTGCTTAAAATGTTTACAACGTCGTGTCTTATATCAACGCCTATGACCTTAAGCCCCTTGGTAGCGAATATACACGCCGTAGGCAAACCTATATATCCAAGTCCCATGATGCAAACCTGTCTGATATTCCCATCCTTTGCTCTTGCCATTACTTGATCCTCCTCAGAATCGTTACTATCTTCTGCGATGCTTTTCCGTCGCCATACGGATTGTGAGCCTTGCTCATTTTCTGGTAGCGCCTCTTATCGTCAAGGAGGCTCTTTACTTCACCTGTAATTTTTCTGATATCAGTGCCAACAAGCTTCACAGTTCCCGCTTTGACAGCTTCGGGACGCTCGGTAGTGTTTCTCATTACAAGGACAGGTTTTCCGAGGCTCGGAGCCTCTTCCTGGACTCCGCCGGAGTCAGTAAGGATTATATAGCTTTTGGACATAAGGTACACAAAAGGGAAATAGTCGAGCGGTTCGATAAGTTTTATATTCGGGACATTCCCGAGCAGTCTGTTAACAGGCTCCCGCACATTCGGGTTCATGTGAACAGGATAGACTACCTCAACTCCTTTTTTCCCGGCAATTTCCTTTAAGGCACGGCAGATGTTCTCAAAGCCTTCTCCGAAATTCTCGCGCCTGTGGCCAGTCACAAGGATCACCTTCTTTGAAAAATCTATCCCCTTAAGCTCGCGGGGCACGCTCTTTATCCGCTTTTTTATCATCTCAGTCGTAATGAACAGCGCATCTATCACTGTATTTCCCGTTACGTAAATCTTCGATGAAGGAATCCCTTCGCGAAGAAGGTTTCTTTTTGATTCGGGAGTCGGAGGGAAATGTATGTCGGCTATGGCAGAGGTAAGCCTCCTGTTTATCTCCTCCGGGAAAGGCTGGAACTTATCATTGGTGCGAAG
Source organism: Candidatus Schekmanbacteria bacterium (assembly GCA_016219965.1). NCBI lineage: Bacteria > Candidatus Schekmaniibacteriota > Candidatus Schekmanbacteria bacterium. Next base: position 75,072 of record JACRJM010000001.1, on the reverse strand, counting down.
TCCGGCCTCTATATGCGCAACCGGTATGCGCTGGTAAAAAGCGGCAAGCGCAGCAGCAAATGTCGTGGTAGTGTCCCCCTGAACAAGTATCATGTGAGGTTTGACTTTCAGCAGGACCTCTTTCATCGCTGTTATGACGCGCCCTGTTATCCCTTCAAGATCCTGATTTTCCTGCATCAGGTTTAAATCGAAATCAGGCTTTATCCCGAAAAGGCTCGTAACCTGATCAAGCATCTGCCTGTGCTGGGCAGTGACGCAAACAATAGTCTTGAACGCGTCTTTCTCCTGCTTCAGCTTAAGGATGACAGGAGCCATTTTTATGGCTTCAGGACGGGTACCGAATACGACAAGGATTTTTTTCATTTATTTATTTTTTCATTTATTTATTTTATTTATTTATATTGGGTCAGAATCTTCTCAATAATATTGCTTGTTGATAAACCATTCACAACCGGGACAAGTTCAACCCGTCCTCCATGATTATCCACATAGCCTGCTCCTACGACTTCATTCTTCTTGTAGTCTCCTCCTTTGACAAGCACATCAGGAGTGATCTTCTTTATTATATCAATGGGTGTATCCTCATCAAAGAACGTCACATAGTCCACACAGGCAAGTGCGCTCAAAACCCTTGCCCTCTCATCTTCTCCGATTAGCGGCCTTTTCTCTCCTTTAATGCGGCGTATCGAGCTGTCTGTATTTATGCCTACAATGAGGACATCTCCGAATGATTTCGCTTTCTGGAGAAGATAGATGTGCCCCATGTGCAGTATGTCAAAACATCCGTTTGTAAAAACTATTTTCTTCCGCTTTCCTTTAAGGAGCTTGATAAGGGGAGCAAGTTTCCCCTGAGCTATCACCTTTGTCTCGCTCTTTTCCTCATAAATCCTTGAGATGACCTCATCAATGGAAACTACGGCAGTCCCGACTTTCTCAACCACTATGCCGCCGGCAGTGTTTGCAAATAGCGCCGCCATCTCAGCCTTCATACCGGAAAAAAGGCAGTATCCGAATGATGCTATGACAGTGTCGCCTGCTCCTGAAACATCGTAAACCTCGCGGGCGGAGGCTTTGAGATTAAGGGATTTCCCACCTTTCATCAGAAGAGTCATCCCGTCTTTTCCTCTTGTGACAAGCACGCCGGCGCAGGAAACAATACTCAGGATTTTTTTAAGCGCGGCAGATACATCATCCTCTGTCTCAGCCTTTATACCTGACGCCTCTTCAAGCTCTTTGAGATTCGGGGTCACGATATATGCTCCCCTGTACTTCGAATAGTCCTTCCCCTTTGGGTCCACTATGATGGGTTTTTTCGAGCTGCCTGCCATTTTAACTAATTCACTGAATATGCTTTTATCCACAATCCCCTTCGCATAATCAGAGACTATTATTCCATCTGCGCGCCTCAATGTACGCTTCATATAAGATACAATCTTACTCCTCACTGCCGGAGAAAGGGGTTCCGAGGTCTCATCGTCAATACGCAGCACCTGCTGGCTGTGGGCTATTATCCTTGTTTTGGTGATTGTCTTTCTTCCGGAAACTGCTAAGACAGCCGAGCAGTCAACGCCGGAAGAGCCGAGGATTCTAAGAAGTTGTACACCGTTCAGATCATCTCCGATAACCCCAACAAGAGTCACCTTTGCACCGAGGCTTGCAAGATTATTGGCAACATTAGCCGCACCGCCGGGAACGAATTCTTTTTTATTTATCTTCACAACCTGGACAGGCGCTTCAGGAGATATCCTTTCAACGCTCCCCATGACATATTCATCAAGCATGATATCGCCAACAACTACTACGCGCGGTACTGTGCCGGCTATAATATTGCTGTGCAGAAGTTCAATCTCTTTTTGCATATATCACCTGAACCCGATCTTCTCTCTTAATGCGAAATAGAGAAGCGGAAAAAGTATTTCATACTGCGCAATAAGATTTATCCCTTTGCCGCTTTTCAGCGTAGGCCTTCTCACGACATTGGTAAGAGGACGGTAATGGGAAATCATATCTATGTTCGCTGTTATAAAGTTTTTGACTTTGTATCCCCTGTTCCTGCAAAGTGTAAGGGCTTTAAGGAAAACCTCTGGGAGTATCACGGAAGAACCCATGTTGATCCATACACCTCCGTCAAGTTTTGCTACATGGTCTGCGATTATCCTGAAATCCTGAAGGCTTGCCTCTCCTATCAATCGTCCATCGGCAAGCGGGTCCATATGCACTATATCTGTCCCAAGTGCGACATGGATCGTGGCAGGGATTTTTTTTCTTGCTGCTGCTGCAAGTATGCTCATATTACGGTAACGATTCTTGTCTTCCTCAATAATTTTTCCAAGCGCCATACCGAATCCGATTTTTTTCTCGGCTCCTAGCTCGGCGCCGCGCGAAAGACCTTCGGCTGTCTCAAGCGACATGCCAAACTCCCCTTCTTCAAGCCCTTCCGCCACATCTTCAGATGTGCCGCCTGCTAAAGATATCTCGTAATCGTGGATTGCACCTGCTCCATTCATTGAAACAGAGTTTATTACTCCATTTTCGATGAGGGAAATGATGAATGGCGAAAGCCCGCACTTTATGACATGGGCTCCCATGGCAAGGCAGACAGGTTTTCCTTTGCGTACGCTGTTAGAGATATTATCAACAAGGAACTTAAAATCTCTCGCACCTAAAACATCTGGGAAAGAACCGAGGAGTGCAGGAATAGAATTGCCTTTTTTTATTTCCGCAAAATTCTTTAAGGTTACAAGGTTCTTCCTCTCTTTTAAGGAATATTTTTTTACAGGTTTTGGATTAACACTCATCGTTTTACCTTTATTAATTTATTTTGGTTTGACTACTCCTGCGGAAGGCACCTGCTGTTCAGTGCCGGAACGGGAGCAGTCAAACCAGTTACCACATTTATATATTCCTCTTAAGCCCCTTTTATCACTGCCGCAATGACCTGCTCCTGCTCATCAACCGTAAGCTCAGGATATATTGGAAGTGCGAGAACCTCTTTTGAGGCGAGCTCGCTTTCAGGAAAATCTCCTTCCCTGTAACCAAGATTTTTAAAACACTCCTGAAGGTGAAGACACAGAGGATAATAAACGCCATGGCCTATCTCAGCCTTTTTCAGTTCATTGATAACCGAGCTCCTGTTTTTAATCCTTATCACATACTGGTTAAAAACATGATAACACGAAGAGCTTCTGTATGGCACCGTGACTTTCCCGGAAAGAGCTTTGTCGTATCTGTCGGCTATGGCGCGTCTCTTTTCTGTCCATTTGGCAAGATATCTCAACTTTACGAGAAGCACTGCGGCCTGAAGTGTGTCAAGGCGGCTGTTTATGCCTACCTCTGAATGATAATAACGGGTAACTTCACCGTGCACGCGGAGCATCTTCACTCTTTTATATATTTCTTCATCAAGCGTGACAACCATTCCTGCCTCTCCGAAAGCTCCAAGGTTCTTGGTAGGATAAAAGCTCAAAGCCCCTGCATCCGACATTGAGCCTGCTGGACTGCCGTTAAACTTCGCCCCTATCGCCTGTGCCGCATCTTCTACGACTTTAATCTCACGCTTGCAGGCAATGGCGTTTATCTTCTCCATATCAGCGCATTGTCCGTAAAGGTGGACAGGCATTATGCATTTAGTCTTTGAGGTTATTTTCTTTTCTATCGAAGCCGGGTCTATATTGAATGTACGAGGGTCGATATCTGCAAAGACAGGCTTTGCTCCTACACGAACAATACAGGAAACAGTAGAAAAGAAAGTGAAAGGAGTAGTGATCACCTCATCACCGCTTCCAATGTGCAAAGCCATAAGGGCAAGGAGTATCGCATCTGTGCCGGAACCAACGCCAGCCGCAAATTTTGTCCCGCTGTATCTGGCGATATTCTCCTCGAGAAGACTTACTTCCTTTCCAAGTATTAAACTCTGTGACGAAAGTATTGGCTCGATGGCCTCTTTTATCTCACTTTCAATTTCATTATATTGCTTCTTAAGGTTCAAGAATTGGACGCTCAATTGTCATATCTCCGTTAAAAGTTGTAATTTTTTTTACAATGAAATTTAACAGAGAAAAACACTTGAGTCAATAAACGTGAGTCAATAAAGATGGGAAAAAGAAAGGGGCATGGATTTTATCCATGCCCCTATTATTGGCCCCTATTATTGATATTTCTAAAAAATTAATCTGTTACCCACATTTCAACTGGCGGATTTGATATGAGAAGCCCGTCTTCAGCAGATTCCCAATTGGTTGCTGCGGTACCTAAAACTCCTCTTGTAATTCCGTCAAAACCTGGCAGATAAATTGTCGCACCGGCTGAATGAGCGCTTTGTCTTGTACTGTCAAAAGCGCGTACTGGGGTCCTTATCTGCACTCCTGTTGCATCCCATGTAACCACACCCGCTGTAGTGGTTCTCTGCGTGAATTTAATCTCTTCATTGTCAATTAATATATTAGACAGGTTATCGTTTTTCTTAGAAGGAATATCTGCAACAGTACCACCCAGTACAATACTGTATGGTACTCCGGCAATCCCGTCGTTACGTCCTACTTCAGTTGTACCTATCCTCGTTGTCCTGAACACAGGCGCTCCCTTGTTGTGATTGCCAACTCCTGAGTAGTCGGGATGTACAACAGTGCCGCTCCGCGTTAGGGTTCCAAGAGTGCTCCCTGAAACACCGTCATAGGTAATTATTTCACTTTCTACGCAGACTCCTCCCTTGCTTGTATCAAGCCCAAGATTTCCGGGTATGTTGCTTAGAACTAATGTCGTGTCAGTAGCCCACAGAGTCCTTCCAAGGTATCCATTGTTTGCTGAAAGTGCATTCGTAAGGGTTGCTGCTGTTGCTACCCTGTTAGAAGTATAGGTCACCTTCTCAGAATAAATGTAACTCAGCAGAACAGGCTCACCGAGGGGGGTCCTTGCCTGAAGCAAAAGTGTGCCAGCTGTGGGATACTCTGCTGACGGAGACGGGAATGCACCAGCCGGTTGTAAGAAATAAGTGCTATCACTCGGTGTTATAGCACCGCTTGATATCCACTGCCCCGGCGATGGCCATAATTGACTCTTAACACAAAGCGCATCATTGCTTGCAAGCCTGCCGCCGCCTCCATAAAGCTTCCCGCCTACAGATGTGTAATTCTTTATGACCAGTTGGCTGTCGCCAAAACCATCTGTTGTAACTGTTATCCAGTTCACACCATCTGCTGTCTTATACATACGGCAGCCAGAGCTAATCCTCTGGAATGGCTGGACTGTCACATACATCCAACCCTGATGGGTTCCCGGAAATATTGTAAATTCGCTCCTTCCGTAAGCATCGTTGGGGCTACTTGGATCTATCCCTGCATCAAAACCTGCATAAACAGGAACAGGAGATATTACAGTGCCTCCTTTGTTTGTGCCGCCTGATGTTGATGGTGTCGCATATCCATACTCACTTGTAATACTGAAACTATCCATCCTTCTTATCCAGTCACTGTCATTCGTTCTGTTATTAGACTGCATATTCTTCACTGTAAACAGCTCACCGCCTGCATTTATGTATGGACCAACTCCCTGAGGCAGGTTTGATGATAACAGCCATAACTGCTCCTGAGTTCCGGCTGCTCCTTCACGTGATGGAGTAAATACATAAAGCTGGGAACTTGTAGCATTTCCTGTCTCACCCCAGCCGCGCTCATTGTTGCCGGTGGTAAGTCTGATAGTATCACTTGTTGTTGGTGTAAATCCTCCTGCGTGGAGACCAACAATTAGCTGGTTTGTCGTATTGTCAATTACAGTGACATTTACCTGTTCTACCCCTAAATGGGTTATAGGCGCGAAATGATGAGCATGGGCATGGGGTGTAAGGGTCGTACCGCTTATGGTAAGAGAATACTCAGCACTCCCTGAATTCCACGGCTGTGTTACTGCTGTTATTGCGATTGATGATGCATCATCAGAAGTAAAATCATTGGCAAGCGTCCATTGGCTTTCAAGACGACCTCCGCCTCCGCCATTTTGTGTATCTGCTATATAAAGGACAACACCGGGCTTAGCTGTACCGCCGCCTTTCCCGGTATATCCGTGCGTCGAGCCATCAAGAAGTTTAACTGTTCCGCCGCCTAAAATCGCGCCGCCAATTCTTTTGCCGGGATTATTAGCAGCGAGCTGCGGGCAATCATCATTAAAGGCATCTGTCATGACAAGTATCCATGTGCCGGCATCACCTGTTATAGAATAGGCAAGGTCTGCATCCTGATTGCTTGAAAGCCATGTTCTGCCGTAACCTGCTCCTATGGTACCTGCAAATATACTGCCGTCAAAACTAAAAACATTATATAACGCATTGGCATCTGTATTTGTATATACCTTTGTCCAGGTACTTCCGTTATATCTGAAAAGGTCACCGCCGTCATTCATCCTGTCTTCTACGCCACCAAGGAAGTTATGCTTGCCGCCGGTCACATAAAGATTGCCGTTATATACAGTCGTCGCACCGCCCCAGTTGTTAAACATAGTGTTCAAAACACCAGCATGACTGTCAGTAGATATATTGGCCCACCCGTCGCTGTTTACCTGAGTAAAATTAGTTGATGTCGGGTCATATTCCCAAACCTCTCCGCCGGTGCGGGTATTGACTGAATCATCACGGTTTGGACGGTCCATCTTCCCTATTACACCATAAACCTTACCATTATAGTTCTCTACACTGTTAAAGAAAAAGTTGTCCACTGTATCCGTTGCATCTTCTGCTGTCGCATTGTCCCAGCCAAAGCTTACACCCGGACCTGCTATCTGATGCCAGTTGTCCGCATAGACTTTGCCTATTATTGTAAAATCGACAGATGAGGGATTAGAAAATTTCCAATTAACAGCAGAACCTGTGCCGGCCGGGGCTATTTTCTCACCATTAGGGGCATGGTTAAAAAAAGCATAGCCATCAGGGTCATAGCCGTTTTCATTTAAAGCCGAAGCACCCCCTGAAACAGATGTTATAACTACATGGGTTGCATAAAAAGTATCAGCCGTATTGTTGGTTATTGTGACATTGCCTGACAATATTTTATTTGTGCCATCCCAGCTCCCACCGCTGCTTGCAAGTGTAACATTCTGCCCCGGAGTGCTGGTATCATTTGGCCAATTATCTGAATAATTCTTCCTTGCAGAACGCCTTTTTGAGCTTTTGCTGTCAGGGTATGAAAAAGTGATTGTTCCAGTCGCAGCGTTAACATCAGCACGGAAGGTCCCATAGGGTATAGACTTATTCGATGAAGTCTTGACATTCCCCTTTGAGGAATCAGCTCCTCCGCTTCCTCCGCTACCTCCCCCGCCTCCGCAGGCAGAGAGTATCACCGCCAAAGACAAACAAAATATTGAGAACTTAACAAATAATCCGGACTTATTTTTCATAACCTCCCCCTAAAATAAATTCTTTATTTTCAACTGTCATATTTATATTAAAAGAACGTAGTCCCGCTAACATTGGACACTGAGGTGAAAAGTGTTATGTCTTCGAGTTTGCTGTAAACCCTGATAGATGGTTCATGGAATTGTTTTTTTCCTGATTCGGATTTTCTTTCCAATGGGATTTTCTGATTTTCTTTTTTATTTTTTTTCATAATCTTTCATGGAACATATAAAATTGTTTTAGTTCCTGCAAAAAAACAAATAAAGAACATCATCAGAAAAATGACGTACCTGTTGCATTGGATGCAGTTGTAAACAGTGTGATGTCGCTCAGATTATCATATACGAATAATTCAGGCTCTGAGAATTTCTTTTTTCTTTCCTTCTCTTTTTCGGACTTATTGATTTTGGTTTCTTTATCTTTTCCCATTGCCCTCCCCTATATTATACATTTAGTGAAGATTATTATTTTCCATTTTATTCCTATATTTCCTTTTTTTGCACATGACCCTTCTGCTTTTATTTCCCATCAGAAATAGGTCCGGCATTAACAATAATCAAAGTGTGATATCCACTTTTCACAGCAGCAGCTATATAGTTACTCTAACTAACAATATTATAAATTATGTCAAGGGAAAATAAGAACGTTTTTAGTTTTTATTCAAAAAGGTCTGTATAGTCGTAATGAACTGTAAAACCGACTCCGGCGTAGCCGTATTCATGGGATGACTGTTTTGCGGTGAATTTGTTATAAATAAAAGGTATCTCTCCGACAAAATTGTGTCTCAAATATTTGCCGTCAAGTGTCATTGAAATATATTTTCCAAGGATGAAATTCAGTTTTACATCAACTATGTCATTCCTTTTCTCTCCGCTGCTTATCTCACTATCTATGTCGCGGTCAAGGTAGACAAACCTGTAATTCCCGTTAAGCACCATCCAGTCAGTTATTTTATAATGGAAACCAAGGCCTATCGTAAAATCATCCTCGTCATACTCAAGGTTCTTGAGCAGGTTCTGAACCTTGTCTATTTTCAGGGAAGTTGAAAAGTCTGACGTGACATTTGTTTTGCCGTAGCCTGCAAAAGTATGTACTGCAAAGTCATTAAAAAGATACTTGCTTGCATAGAGGTTTACCATAAACGTCTCATCTTTTACGCCGCTTATGGTAATTGTCTGTGGATTGGTAAAATTAAAGTTAAGCTCAGTGCCCTCAGCATTAATAGTTATTGAACTAAAGCGTCTCTTTATATTGTCCCCGCGGTCATTCCTGTAACCTGCTCCAATGGCAAGCGCGGGAAGGACGTTGTCTTCCTCCATGAAAGTCCATTTAAGCCCTGCATTTAACCTCGTAATATCGAGGTCATCAATACCGTAATCTATCTTGGGGAACTCAAGTTTCACTGACAGCATTATCCTGTCGGTAAGTCCGAAATTAAAAATCCCGCCGTAATTTTGATAGTTTCCAAAATTTCCAAGGGATTTGAGGTCAAGGTTATCTCCTGCTGAGCGTTGCTTAAAATCAAAAACATCAATAGTATCATTCATCGCCTCGGTAAAGAGGGTGAACTCAAGAACGCCCTTGCCGAGGGAGTAAGCCATAGGAGTGTCAAGCTGGAGAGAAAAATGCTTTCCGGGAGGTTCCATGGCATTGCCGGTAAAAGGAAGTGCAATAATACCGGTAATCATTACCAAAACTATCAACAAATAATAACGGAGTTGTCGGAGTACCAAACGTTTCCTTCCATTTTATATATATAAAAGCCCCTCTGTCCCACCATGTATAATAAGGTTTTGAAGGGAGCGCCGGAAGCCTGTTTCGCTATCATAAAAAAGCTAATAGCGTCAACAGGAAAATACCTTCGCAATTAAAAAACGCCTTGACAGCATGGAATACGAAATTTATTGTTGTTTAAAATTTTGCAATATTTCATTCTATGCTATATGCACAACACTAATTGACATAAAGTTTTATTATTTATAATGGACTTGACATAAGAATAATAATGTGCAGGAATAGAATTGTTAAAATTAAAGTGTGGCAAAATTTTAAAAAAATGCATATTTTTAAAACAACATTTCAAATTTCCTTTTATTGAAATAAATATTGAAGAACATTTTAAAGGGGGGTGGTAAAAAGAAGTTGTTGTTTATTAGGCAATGTTATTTTATAAAGTAAGCCATATTAAAAAATTATTAGGGAGGAAAATGATGAGAAGAAAAAGTCTGGTTCTTTTATTAGCGCTTGCGATCGGTGTTGTATTCACATTTTCAAGTTCAGATGCCTTTGCAAAAAACAGTTATTTTGTTATTAAAAATATTAAAAATGGCACCACAACTCTTAGCCTTTCCGGCGTAACAGACAAAACAATCATTGCCAATATCTCTCAGCCTGCAGGCAGCCGCCCAGTGCTTACCATGAATTTTGGTACGCTCAGGAACAAGAAGACAACAACAACGGCTAACCTTGAAATGAAATTTGCTTCCACAGGTGATTCAAGAGAAGTTACAATCACAGGAAAAGTCAAGATAACAGTGAACTCAGCTGGCACCAAAATCACAAAAGTACAGGTAGTAGCAGGAAGCTTTAAAGCTGAAGGAACAGATTCAAATGGTAATCCTGTCGCAGAGGTAAGTTTTAATCCTGCAACAGGCTCATTCGCAAAAGCAGGGAACAAGGGAATAAAAATCGATTCTGAAATCCTTGTTGGCACATTGGAGAGTGATGCTATCGGGACAATAGGACAGGAAGTGGGCACATATAATTATTCATTAGAAGCAGCGAATGCATTCCTTAAGAAGGGAACCAAAGTAGTTGAGACAATTTCAGGGACTCTCACTGTAACAGAATAAGAAAATTAAAAAGACTTTTTGGAGCCCCGATGCAAAATCGGGGCTTTTTTATTTCTCAATATCTCCTTGACTTTTGCCTTTAAAACTTTAGACTTCCGTTGCAAATTTTATACCGTATCGTCCTTTAGAAAAACCCTGTTTTCCGCAAATGCAAAATCTGAGCGGAAGACGAGGAAGTGGACGGTAAGCAAAGCGGAGCATACTTTTCCGTATGTGAGCATTTGCGAACCGGACACTGACGAAGTATAATGCCAGATTTTGCATTTTGCAGGGCGGTGTAGCTCAGATGGTTAGAGCATGCGGTTCATATCCGCAGTGTCCGGGGTTCGATTCCCTGCACCGCTATTTTTTCATTTAAATGGACCATATCATTTCCAAAATCAGAGAGGCTCTATCTCAATACAGCCTGATCGAGCCGGAAGAAACAATCGTCATTGCCGTTTCAGGTGGTGCAGATTCTGTCTTTCTCCTTCATGCATTGAATTCATATTTCAGGGAACCTTTAAATCTTAAGCTCCATATAGCCCACCTCAATCATTCTCTGAGAGGAGATGAAAGCGACAGGGATGAGGCATTCGTAAGGGATATAGCCGGCACTCTTGGCATTGAAGGGACATTTGGAAGAATAAACGGCATGGAAGAGAAAAAGAGACTCAAGACTTCCCTTGAGTCTGCCTGCCATTATGCAAGGCTAAAATTCTTTCAGGAAACTGCGGAAAAAACAGGGGCAGATAAGATCGCAACAGGGCACACGTTAGATGACCGTATAGAGACATTCTTTATAAACCTGTTGCGCGGCACAAGCGTGTCAGGACTTACGGGAATTTCTCCATACAACAAAACGCTTAAGATAATAAGGCCATTAATCAATATAAGAGCTTATGATATCCGCAGTTATCTTAGAGAAGCTAAAATAGACTTCATCTCAGATTCAAGCAACTTGTCTGACAATTTTATCAGGAACCGGATAAGAAGAAAACTCATCCCGGTCATTTCTGAATTAGCTCCATCTTTTTACGAATCAATGCAAAGGACAATGGAGATTGCATCTATTGAAGATGAATTCATAAAAAAAGAGGCTCAGAGATTTAAAGATGACTGGATAAAGCCAAAGGGGGAAGTTGAGATTGAAGTTGAGAAAAGCGCATTATCATCGGTTGATAAAGCGATTGCCGGAAGAGCAGTAGCCGGTATCCTGTCTGCATTCAAAAAACCGTGGACAAGGATAACAAGCGCTCACATAAAAAAGATTATAGACTTCATTTCTTATTCCAATCCCGGAGATATGCTCCACCTGCCGGGAGGAGTAAGGGTAACAAACAATTATGAGAAGATAATGTTCTCGGCAGAAACAGGAAAGTCAACTGTAAATGGGATTGAGGTTTATTTCACCCCTCCGGGAGAGACCTCACTTGAAAAGTTGGGCATTACAATCGAGGGTAAGATATTAGAGCGGAAAGACCTTAAGACATTAAAAACAGATTCTGATACAGCTCTCATTGATCTCGGAAAACTCAAGCTTCCATTAAAAATAAGAGGACGGGAAAAAGGAGACTTTTTTTCCCCGCTCGGATTCAGAGGAAAGAAAAAGCTACAGGATTTTTTTGTGGACATAAAATTTCCCCGTCACAAAAGGAATAAAGTACCCATTTTTCTTTCAGGTGATGATATTATATGGGTAGGTGGTTTCAGGATAAGCGAACATTTCAAAGTTGATGATAAAACCACTCGTGTACTTCAGCTTAAGATAATCTCTTGATTTTATAGTCTTCATTTCTATAAAATGTTATTAATGTAGCGGGGGGGGGTTATGGAAGTTCTCTATTCAGGTATACCAGGGTTAGATGACATCTTCCTCGGCGGTGTTCCACGCGACAACTGCATACTCCTTGAAGGTCCTGCCGGCTCAGGCAAAACAACATTCGGACTCCAGTTCATTGTCAGCGGCGCAACCAAATTCAATGAAAAAGGTATCATAGTCACCCTTGAGGAAAGGCCGAAGATGCTCTACCGCGACGCCGTCAACTATGGATGGGACCTGAAGAAGCTTGAAAGCGAAGGAAGCATCCATGTAATACAGACATCCCCCAAGGCACTTCTTGACATGCTTTCAGACCCTGAAAGCCATCTTAACAGCATATACGAAAAGCTCGGCATAAAAAGGATATTCATTGATTCCATAACACAGTTCAAAAGGATATCGGAGACAGCGAACGATTACCGTGAAATGGTAAACAAGGTCATATATGCAGTCTCTGCCAGGGAATCTGCGACCATATTGACAAGAGAATTGCTGTTGTCCCCGCAGGAAAACCTTTCCTCTGTTGAAGACTATGTTGTCGATACCGTAATCAGGCTGAGCTATGAGCCGAGCGGTGACAGGAAAAGGGAGCGATTCATGGAAATACTGAAATCACGCGGACAGGATTATATTTCAGGAAAACATTCTTTTATATTTGATACAAGCGGAATAAATATATTCCCTTCATGTTATCTTAAAAACTATGACTTAAGCGACATACCAAAAGGAATGATAAAACGCTTAAGCACCGGAATAAGCGGCCTGGACAGAATGCTGGGCGGCGGCATTCAGGAAGGGAAGACGGCTCTCATAGCAGGCTCAAGCGGGACCGGCAAAAAGACGCTGGGAATACAGTTTCTCAATGAAGGATTTGAAGAAGGAGAAAAAGGGCTTTTCATATCCCTTCATAACCGTCCCGAGGAGATAATAAACTCTGCCACATCTTACTCCATTGACCTCGATCATGCTTTGAGAGAGGGAACATTCGAGATTCTGTACCGCTCGCCAATGGACCTTATAGTTGATGAGCTCGGCTATTCGATAAAGAAGATATGCAGGGAAATGGAGGTTAAAAGAGTCGTGCTCGATTCATTGAATGACCTCATAGATGCCATCAAGGATGAGAATTATCTTAAAAATTTTATTTTTTTTCTGGTAGACTTCTTTTCAACGAACAGGATAACTGCACTTTTTACACTTGAGCTGAAGGAGATTTTTGAAAATTCGGCATCAGGACACAGGGAGATGTTCAGTCTTATCCCAATAATAATCTCATTCCGTTATGTTGAACTTGAAAGTGAGATACGCCGGGCTTTGTCGGTAATAAAAGTCGGCGGCTCCGATCATGATAAGGGAATACACGAGTACAGGATAAACAACGGGGGAATCGAGGTAATGACCAAATTCGAAGGACGCGAAGGAGTGATGAGCGGTTCTCCCAAAAAGGTCGATATGCAGTTAAAAGAAATACTTGCGAACATGTCTCTTTATGAAAAGGCTTTAAGGAAAGAGAAGATAACAGAGGAATAATAACCAAGGGAAGTTTAAGGTAATTAATGATAAAATCATTCGAAGATTTCGTAAAAAAGGTGGCGACATCCACCAATAAACTCGACATCCTGAAATTCTATCAGGAGAACCCATCCGCCATAGATTCACCGGAAGGCTTGAGCCGATGGATAAACAGGGATGTATTTGAGATTGAAAATGAGCTTGAAGAGCTTGCAGAAAAAGGAATATTGCTGAGAGAAGGCGGGCTTCAACATCCACTTTACCGCTACAATCCCTCGGAAACAATCGCTTCATATACGACCAACCTGCTTCAGGCACGCTCATTCTATGAAAAGAAAATAGCGGAGCTTGAAAAAGAAAAGATCTCGATGTCTGACCGGTTCACAAGGGAAATCATACATGAGCGGGGGAAGACAAAAAAAATAATCGAGAACATGGCGGAAGGAATCCTGGTACTTAACAGGAAAAACCAGATCCTCACCATTAATTCACAGGCAAAGAATATTTTTTACATCACTGCCGCCGACACATCAGGGAAAGACATATTCTCTCTTATTTCTAATTTTGAAATCCGCGAAATCATGGGATCTATAATCGAACAAAAACATACCAAGGAAATTAAAATAAAAAATGAGAATGATGAGAATATTTACAAGGTGACTGTTTCACCCCTTAAAGACGACCCTCCCGGAGGCAATGCAGGCACTGCCAACGAGCTTGTGGGAAACATAATAGTGTTGAGCGACATAACCAGAGAAAAAGAAATTGAGCGTTTCAAAGCGGATTTCATATCAATGGTCACACACGACATCAAGAACCCCCTTAACACAATAATCCTCAACTCTACTTTTTTGATTGAAAAATACGGGAAAGGCAAGGGAGACAATTTTGAAAAATTCCTTAAGATGATCAGTGACAGCGGGAAGAAGATCCTTAAGCTCATTGATGAGTTCCTTAACCTGTCACGCATCGAAGCAGGGATAATAAAGCTCAATCTCCAGAAGGTGAATTATGCAGATCTCATAAAGAATGTAATACAAAATCACCTGAGACAGGCGGAAAACAAGGGGATAAATATTGAAGTGACAGTTCCTCCTGAGCCGGTTGTCCTTGAAATAGACCATCTCCAGATCGAGCGTGTCTGCAGCAACCTGATCGACAATGCAATAAAATTCACCCAGAAGGGAGGCACAATCAGCATCAACGTGCGAGCTCAGGAGGAAGGAGCCATCACAAGCGTTTCAGATACCGGAAGCGGAATATCTGAAAGTGAACTGCCTCTCTTATTCGATAAATATTTCAGAGCAAAGACATCAGGGAAGATAAAGGGAACCGGACTCGGGCTTGCAATTGCAAAATCAATAATAGAAGCCCACGGTGGTGTCATAAATGTGGAAAGCCGTATCGCCGAAGGAACTAAATTTCTTTTTTACCTGCCTGCAAAGCCGGACAAACAAAACATAGTTTAATACCGGTCAAATCAGAAATCATGAGATCCCTACATTAGACTTGTAGGCGGTAATCGTATTCTTGAGGAGCATTGCAATGGTCATTGGTCCCACACCTCCGGGAACCGGGGTGATCGCCGTGGCAATATCTTTTGCTTCGTCAAAGCAGACATCCCCTAAAAGCTTCCCGTCCACCCTGTTTATCCCCACATCAATCACATAAGCGCCGGGCTTTACCATATCTCCTCTTACGAAATTAGCTTTTCCTATTGCTGCTATAAGAATATCAGCTGACCTCGCTATCTCGGAGATATTCTGCGTCTTTGAATGGCAGACTGTTATGGTGGAATTAAGATGCATAAGCATTAGTGCGACGGGTTTCCCGACAATATTGCTTCTGCCGATTATCACGGAATGTGTCCCCTCTATACGACAGCCGCTTCTTTTCAGAAGTTCAATAATTCCCGCAGGCGTACATGGAACAAGAAAAGGTTTGTTCAGCACAAGTTTGCCAAGATTGTCTGTTCCGAATCCGTCAACATCCTTTGACGAGTCGATGCACTTCATCACAATATCAGAATTAATATGATGAGGCAGCGGCAGCTGCACAAGGATTCCGTCAACCCTATCATCAACATTCAGCGCTGTTACTATGGAAACCAATTTTTCCTGACTTATATCTGACGGAAGGCGTTTTACTATTGATTTTATGCCTGCTTCGATACAGGCTTTTTCCTTTCCTGAAACGTATATCGATGAAGCCGGGTCATCGCCTACCAATACAACCGCGAGAGCCGGTTCTCTTCTCCCCTGTGCTTTATAGGTCATTACCTCATTTTTGATTTCAGTCCGGATTTCTCCGGCGATTTTCTTCCCGTCAATAATCATAGCGCTCATTTTAATCCCCTATTACTTACTGCCCGGTCCCGTGTTTTTTCTTTATTTCAACAGCCTCAAGCTTCCCCTCATTCATCACATCATAATCTACTGCTATCTTCTCGCCCTTCTTTATGTTCTTTCTGTCAATCTTCTCTCCCTTTTCATCCACCCACTTGCTCCCCTGCATTTCAAGATGATAGATGTTCATCTTCTTATCACGTATGGTTATTATCCCTTTATCAAAATCAATGTCCTCGACTATACCTTTTACTTTCTTGTGGCCGTTATTTTTTGTATCTTTTTTCTTGGTCTCACCCTGTCCGGTCTTGAGATTTTTTGCTCCTTTTTTTGCACTCCCCTTTTCTTTAGAAAAAGAAGTCGCCGGTGCAATACTTATGAGAATCAGCAACAGAGCAAAAAATACCTTTATAAATCTGTGAGTGTTAGCATCAGTTATCTTCATTCTCTCTCCATGGTTACAAAGAATGTATTATCTCCTCTTTTCAAAAGAAACAATATCACATTGGCATTCTTGTCTTTAAGAATATTCTCATAATCTTCCATGCTTTTCATACGAATGCGGTTGACTTCAAGTATCTGGTCTCCCCGCTTTATTCCTTTTTCACTGGCCTGGCCTGGCTGCATCTCTAAGACATAAAGACCGGCCTCGTCACCAATGCCAAGTTTCTGGACCTGAGAAGAAGTCAGATAATCAACAGACATACCAAAAGTCTGAAGTTTCTTTTCATAGGCCTCTGTCAAAAGCTCTTCCTTTAATTCTCCAAGGACAATGGAAATCTCCATTTTCTTTCCTTTTCTTATGAGACCGACTTTTACATTCGTTCCAACCGGAGAACCAGCAACCATTCGGGGAAGTTCATTTACATCGTTTATTGGTATACCATTGAATGATATTATCACATCTCCTCTTAAAATGCCTGCCGATGCAGCCGGACCTCCGGGCGTAGCCTCTGAGACAAGAGCGCCTTTGGGAGAATCAAGTCCGAAGAAAGTAACCATATCCGGCGTTACCTTCTGCACATAGACGCCAAGCCATCCTCTCACAACCTTTCCCTTTATTTTCAACTGCTCAAAAATATTCTTGGCCATGTTTATCGGAATGGCAAAACCAAGGTTCTGGCCGCGGGATAGAATAAGTGTATTTACACCGATTACCTCCCCATTCATATTGACAAGAGGGCCGCCGCTGTTGCCCGGGTTTATCGATGCGCTTGTCTGGATAAAATCATCATAAGGTCCTGCTCCCATCACCCGTCCCTTGGCGCTGACTATTCCTACTGTAACAGTTTCCTCTAGACCATACGGGTTCCCGATAGCCATGACCCATTCCCCTACGGAGAGCGCATCTGAATTCCCTATCTTTGCCGCAGGCAAATCCCCCTCGGCTTTGATCTCTATAAGTGCAAGATCAGTTTTTTCATCTTTCCCCACAAGCTTTGCGTCGTATTCACTGCCGTTTGCGAGCGACACACGAATCTTTGTCGCCTCTTCCACTACGTGGTTGTTCGTAAGTATATATCCTGATTTATCAATTATAACGCCCGACCCGAGGTTTTTCTTGTTGTATTCCCTCATAGGCGGCTCATTGAAGAATTTGTGGAAAAAATCTTTCTGCGACTCAAACTCTTCATCATCATGGAAATTCTTTTTCACTTCAGACTCAGATTTTATTATTGTAGTATAGACATTCACAACTGATGGTTTGACTATCTTTGCAAGCTCAACAAAGGTAAGAGGTTTCTCGGCTGCAGCAGACGGGAAAACCGCAAAAAACGAAAAAGCCAGGAGAAAAAACAGACTGCTGTTTATGATTTTATTTTTCTTCATTTTTATAATTTCTAAATCTCCCCCACCCCCCTTTGAGGAAGGGAATATTTGTAAAAACTATACTTTAAAGACCTGCTATTATCAATCTCTTTATTTGGGCTATTTATCAGGATTTTTACCTGCCGGTAAAATCAGGAAGAGCAAAGAAAGGGCAATACATGAGAATGCAAAGATATCACCGAACCTGGTATAAAAAGTCCTGACTTTTGAAAAATAAACCTTTCTGCAAAACGAGGCAGGTTCAAACATTTCCGTCTTTTGAAGCACCTCCCCTGCCGGGCTTATAAAACCTGATATGCCGGTATTTGCAGACCGGATCACGTAGACCCTGTTCTCTATCGCCCTGAAGACTGCATTTGTAAAATGCTGTTCTGCAGCCGAGCTCCTCCCGAACCATCCCTCATTCGTTATATTCACAAGAAGCTCTCCTCCTGAGGAAACAAAAGTCCGCACCAGCTCAGGGAATATCAGTTCATAACAGATGATGGCTGAAAACGCACCTTTGTCGACCTTGAAAACCCTGCTCTCGCTGCCAACGCTGAAGCTGCCTATGTCGCCTATAATCCTGTCGAAGTACGTTATCCTGAAAAGCCATTCAAGGGGTATATATTCGCCGAACGGGACAAGGTGTCTCTTGTCATATCTTCCATTAATTTTACCATCAGCGCTAATCAGAAAAGCGCTGTTATATACATCATCCCTTCCCGACTGATTTTTTGTGAAACCTACGCTTCCGGCAAGAAGATAAATATTTCTTTCCTTTGCAAAGGAGCTTACTGCCTGGAGATAAGCAGGCTCTTTCTCAAGATAAAATGGAAGAGCTGTTTCAGGCCAGACTACAAGAGAAGGGGTGCAATCAAGGCTCCTCTCTGTAAGCTTCTTATGGGTTTCAATGGATTCAATCTGCTCGCCTCTTTCCCATTTAAGGCTCTGCTCTATATTCCCCTGAACAACGGCAACATTAACAGAATCTTCAGGCAAAGCTCTATCCTTCAAAGCGCTATCCTTATAAGTCCCTTCAAGGGATTTCCCGTATATCCAGAAGGATAAAAGCATGACAAAGGGAACAAATAAAATCAGAGCCCGCTTTTTCAGAGTTGCAAGATGGACAATTGATGACGCCGGGGAAAAAACATAATAGATGACCGCATTAAGAGCTATAAGTGCAAAAGAGATTCCATAGATTCCGGTTATATCTGCGACCTGTATAAAAGAAGTCATGTCCCACTGCGAATACCCAATAAGCGACCAGGGAAAACCGGTTAACAGATGCCCTCTCAGATATTCGAGGGAGACCCAAAGAAAAGGAGCAGAAGAAAGAGCAGGCAATGTTCCCAGCTTAATCTCAGACTCCCGGTAAACAAGGCAGAATAATCCGGTGTAAAGCCCGAGGTAGGCTGATAAAAGGAAAAGGAAAAAGATACTGAGAACAGGGTTTATGCCGCCGTAATTCGTCATTGAGTTCGTAACCCAGTAAACTGTACCTGCAAAGGCGAGTATTCCTGAGAACCAGCCAATATAAAAAGCGTTTAAGGGAGTTTCATCATCAATTGCCCTGAACAAAGGAACAAGAAAAATCCATGCAAGAAAAAATAAGTTATAATCAGGGAAGCTAAGAATAAAACATACACTGCTTGCGGCAGCGTAGACAATTTTCAAAGGCTTTAAAGAAGAAATAATCATATCGAAGCAAAGCTAAAGTAAAACTGCATCCATGTCAACACAGAGCTTGACAACAAGGATTTTAAAAAGTTAAAACCTTTCGCTATGAAAAAATTTGTGCCGCAATACATACTGGATATCAGTCCCTATAATCCCGGAAAACCCATTGAAGAGGTTGAAAGGGAGTTCGGCATCAGGGATGCGGTAAAGCTTGCATCCAATGAAAATCCGATAGGGCCATCGCCAAAGGCAGTGGCAAGTTTAAAAGGAGAGCTCAAGAAGATGTCCTTTTATCCTGACAGCCACTCTTTTTATCTCAAACGGGAACTTGCCCTGCGGTTCAAAGTCTCTGAGAACAACCTCATCATCGGGAATGGGTCAAACGAGCTGATCGAGATACTGACCAGGGCATTCATACGGCCGGGGGTGAGTGCAGTAATTGCAAACCAGGCATTTGCAGTTTATCAGATGCTGGTACAGGTCGTTGGCGGCGAAAAAATAATTGTTCCTCTCTCAAACTACACCCATGATTTACAGGCGATGCGTAAAGCCGTAAAAAATAATACGCGGATGATATTCATAGCAAATCCGAATAATCCTACGGGAACGATAGTCAGGAACAAGGAGTTTGAAGATTTCCTGTACTCAGTTCCTGAAGATATACTGATCGTTCTCGATGAGGCCTATGCAGAGTACGTCATGGATGAAGATTATCCGAACTCAATAGAGCTTTTTTCAATGAGAAAAAACCTTGTGATACTCAGGACATTCTCAAAGATATACGGACTTGCAGGACTGAGGGTCGGCTATGGAATTGCACATGAAGAGATAGTCGAGATCATGCACAAGATAAGACAGCCTTTCAACGTAAATTCCGCCGGCCAGATTACAGCTCTTGCTGCATTGTCTGATGAAGAACATGTTGAGAGCAGCAGAACGCTTAACGCTGAAGGGAAAGAATATCTTTACGGTGAATTCGAACGCATGGAATTAGACTATGTGCCAACCGAGGCTAATTTCATACTTGTTGATTGCGGGATTGACTGCAATGAGATTTTTTTAAAGCTCTTAAAGCTTGGAGTAATAGTAAGACCCATGGCAGGTTATGGACTTCCAACATCATTTCGTGTCACAATCGGTACAGCGAAGGACAACCGCAAGTTCATATCAGCGCTGAAAAAGGTGCTGTAAACACTGTCAGCCAACTCGATCGCGGGGCATCTGACAGCGGGAATATTAATAAACCCGTCCGTAAACTTATTTTTGCAGATCTTCCAGTGAGTGTGACCGCTTCTCAAGTTCTCTCAAAATAACATCCCTCACCTTGTCATACTTTGCAGAAGTCTCTACAGGAAGATTTACATAGTGAGGTTTGATGCCTCTGATCTTGCTTTCATGATAACGCCGTTTGAAATCAGTAAACTTCAGACCATGGGCAGTTGATATCACAACAACCTTTTCATTACGTTTAATAACACCTTTTTTGACAAGTTTAAAAAGGGCAGCCAGAGCAACTCCGGTATGAGGGCAGTTAAAAAGCCCTGTCCTGTCAGCAAGTGCCGCTGCATCCGCGAGTTCCTGCTCGCTTGCCTGTTCCACTATCCCGTTAAATTCTTTCAGTATCTTTACCGCCTTCTTAATGCTTACCGGGTCTCCGATCTGAATCGCGCTCGCAAGAGTCTTTCTAGCCTTTACCGGTTTGAATTCCTCAAAACCGCTGACATAGCTTCTGTAAAGAGGATTTGCATGTTCTGCCTGGGCACAGACAAGACGGGGAAATTTATTTATCATCGATAAATCTCTCATCATGAGAAACCCCTTCCCTATGGCGCTGATATTGCCCAGATTCCCTCCGGGTATTATGACCCAGTCAGGCACTTCCCAGTCGAACTGCTGAACAAGCTCAATGCTTACCGTCTTCTGCCCTTCTATGCGAAGCGAATTCATCGAATTTGCAAGGTAAATATTATTCTTAGATGTAACCTCTTTAACTATCTTCATGCACCCGTCAAAATCAGTATCAAGTGAAAGTGTTAACGCTCCATTTGCTATAGGCTGAATAAGCTGTGCCGTGGAAACCTTGTTCTTGGGAAGAAAGACTATTGCCTGTATTCCTGCTGCCGCACAATATGATGCAAGGGCTGCCGAAGTATCCCCAGTCGAGGCACATGCGACGGCAAGTATATCTTTTCCTTCCGATATCATCTGCTTTACCATGGAGACAAGGACTGTCATACCGAGGTCTTTGAAAGAACCTGTGTGGCTGTTCCCGCATTGTTTTACCCAAAGGTCCTCAAGACCGACTGCATGACCTAATCTTTCAGCCCAGAAGAGGTTGCTTCCCCCTTCATACATTGAAACTACGTTCTTAGTCTCAACTGCCGGGCAAACCATTTCTTTTTTGCCCCATACTGCGCTTCCGAAAGGCCAGTCGGTCCTTCTGTACCTGTCATCAAAAAGCTTCATCCATTGCCATGCACTTTTCTTTTTGAGCTTGTTCGTGTCGTGCACTACTTCCAGAAGGTCCCCGCATGTGGGACAATTATAAATGATCTCATTAAGCTCATGTTTGCCCGGACAACCGTTTATGCACTGGAACCATGCTTTGTATTCCATAGTAGTATCCCTTTTAGCTGTTAGCTGTTCGTTAACTATTCTTCGCATTTTTCGTCAGGTACTCATCTCTCAGGTTTCCCATTATTTTATCTCTTCGATCATAAATCCGTTTAAGATTTCTTGGACGGCATTTACCCATAACATAAGCTGTAATTAAAGGAAGAGCAACAGTGAAATCAATATAAGATACTATTGCGTTTGGAAGCATCTCCGGAGCAACCTTACCCCATGACACGGCTTCTGAAGGAGTAGCCCCTGAAAGCCCGCCGGTATCAGGTCTGGCATCAGTAATCTGTATGAAATAATCATGTCCTTCTTCTTCAAGACCCAGCACTTCCTGAATCTGCGGCTCTGTCTGAAGCATAAAATTTTTAGGTGCCCCGCCGCCGATAATTAGAACTGCACTTTTGCTATTATTTCTTTTAGCATCCAGGACTAT
The DNA here is from genome assembly GCA_016219965.1 of Candidatus Schekmanbacteria bacterium. Classification (NCBI taxonomy): domain Bacteria; phylum Candidatus Schekmaniibacteriota; species Candidatus Schekmanbacteria bacterium. Next base: position 52,634 of record JACRJM010000001.1, on the reverse strand, counting down.
TGCCGCTGTTTCATTAACATCAACTATCGGGTCTATTCTTAGCGCATTACCGGTCAAAGACGATGCTGCAATGTTCATGCCTATCGAGCTGTCTCCCGGTGACGGCGCATAAACAGGAACTCCATATTCATATGCCGCAGAGAGAACCGTAGAAGGAGGCAAGCCTGCCAGTTTCTCCCTTGCTCTTAAATATTTCCCCACATGGTGGTGAAATTCTGCAGTTCCCATACTTCTTTGAAATTCAGGTGCCTTGATAATCTCCCTGAAAAAACTGTCTGTCGAGAGGAGGACTTCAAAACTCATCAGGATATCGTATATCCTTACTACATTATTCTTTTTAAGCTCCACGTCATCAGTAAAAGGACTTCCCTTGTGCAGGGTAAGGCCAAGACCGAAATGTGCATCATGATAGAGATTCGCTCCGGTAGATGTAATCCAGTCAACAAAACCATTAGCTATGAGAGGAACTATGCAGGATCTGCCGAGTCCGGCGGGTGTAAGCGCACCTGTCAGACTCATACCGAGAGTAACATTTTCATTAAGCACTTTAGAAGTAAGCAAAAGACAGGCTTCCTGCAGTCTTGCACCATTATATGCGTTGAAATGATCTTCTATCAGCTTTGTAACAGAGAGATCAGTTGTTATAGGATCCGGATTGATTACTTTTCCTTTTAAAAACTCATTCTTTGCCATTATGAATATTCCTCTCAGGGTTCAGCGCCATGTTTCCATAAAAAATATTTATTTATTCAGGAAGATATACATACAGTTCAACTGTAAACAGAAATGTTAAACCGGTTTGAAGTTTTCCAAAAAAGAAATGCCAAGTCAAGGGAAAGTTCCTTACAAATAAAAATGGGGCTTTGGATAACTTTCTCCAAAGCCCCGCAGCAATAATTTTCCTTATTTAATCGTTACTATATTTTTTTCCTGAAACGTAACAGACCTGCGCCTGTTAATCCAAGACCAAGCAGAAGAAGAGTCGAAGGCTCAGGAACAGGCGGGCTATATGGTTCTATATCTCCACTAAGCTGAAGCCAGTCATTGTTGCAATCAGGGGAAAACAACATCGTAATCGTTGTCCCGGCAGCCGGATTACCAAGCATGTTCTTATCAACTATTCCCTCGATTACATAAGTGGCATAACCTCTGTCCGGTACTGACGCATCGTAATATGAAAATGAGCTTGCATATCCCTGTAATGTTCCAGAGCTATCGTTCATAGTATTATACATGGGGCCGCCTGAATTCGGATAGCCGTTGATATAACCGGCTGATCCCTTAGTATATGACCATGAGGCATTCTTCCTTATCATCCCCTGATTCCCTATATTTGTCGATGCACCTGTTTCAATTCCATATTCGTATATACTGCCGCTTCCCAATCCAATTCTGATATCAGCCGGATCAAAATGATATCCGCTCCATCCGAACATAGAACCGGCATACCCTGACTGGGGCATTGAAGTTACAATTGCAAAATAGATATTTAAACCATCATCATCAAGATAAATGGCTTCGACATCAAAAGCCTCTCCAGCTGCACCCATGGGAGACGGGTTTATGCCACCTGTATTATAGTTAGCAACTACATAGTCTGCTCCCGGAGCTGTAAACGGGTCAGGTACCCAGGAATTATTGAATTCTGTACCGCTTACACTGAGGTTAATACCAAAATGTGTATCCAGTATAGTAGCTTCCGAACTGCCGTACGAAAAGCAGATTAAAGAAACTGTTAAAACTATAAATAAAACCTTTAATTTAGTTCTCATGAAATTATTTACCCCAACCAGTTAATTGTTATTGTAGTTTACTCTTGTTATAAATAATTAGCAAATTTCATGCCATTTTATAGCAGATTTAACAAACAAAGCATAACCATTTGTTTTATTAAGTATTTTAAAAATAAAATTAACAGTAAAGATAACTGTACTTTTAAAGCGATACTTCATTATTGTCTAAAAAAACGACACTTTTATAACATTTTTCTCTAACATATTGATTTATTTAGCTTCAATATGTCTTAAAAATAGACACTTTTTAAACTCATTGTCGTTATAGACAAGGGTCAGATTTGTTTCAAAAGGGTATAAGCTCGGTATTCTTGAGGACTATTGAGGTTGTGATCGCTAATCATTAACACTGCGTCTTAAATACCGTTGACAAACTTTCCCTCTTGTTTTAGAAACGCCAAACCTTAAAATCTTCTGGATTTTAAGCAATATTTTATCTATCAACTATAGTAAAGCCGGCAAACAGGAAAACAGGTTAAACAAATGATAATAGGTGAAAGAAAACCATTAAAAGAAATCATGGAAATGGTTGCTGAATGCGACAATGTGATTGTTGCAGGATGCGGTACATGCGTAGCAGTATGCCTTGCAGGCGGAGAAAAACAGGTTCGCGTAATAGCGAGCGCTTTACGGCTGGCAAGAAAATTACGTGGAAAGCCAATTAAAGTAACAGAGATAACAGTGGAAAGGCAGTGTGAAAAAGAGTTTATTGAGGAAATAAAGACTCTTATTCCAAACCACGATGCAATCATCTCTCTTGCCTGCGGCATCGGAGTTCAGACTCTTACTCAGCATTATCCGCACACCATAACCTATCCCGGCTTAAATACTACATTTATGGGAGCACCTGCACAGCATGGCGTTTGGATGGAAACTTGCCGTTCCTGCGGTGATTGTATTCTTGATCTTACAGGGGGGTTATGCCCTATAGCAAGATGTTCAAAAAGTCTTTTGAACGGTCCCTGCGGAGGGAGTAAAAATGAGAAGTGTGAAGTTAATCAGGATATTGACTGTGTGTGGCAGCTAATATACAAGAGGCTGAAACAGTTGAACAAGCTTCACCTTATGAGAGAAATAATGCCTGCAAGAGCAAGAGGAGAAAAGGATAACGGTTTTCCGCGAAAGATAATCCGTGAAGATGCAATGTTATAAAGGGCCTTCCATATAATAAATCCTATGAAGATAACTGATTTTTTTGACAAGAATACTTTTGTTTTAAGTTCCGAGATTGAGCCCCCAAAAGGTACAGATATAGAAAAATTTATAAACACTGCTGAATCATTAAAAAATAAAGTTCATTTTTTCAATGTAACAGACCAGCAGGGCGCAGTAATGCACGCAGGTTCTCTCACAGGCTGCACGATTTTGAAAAATAAAAACATGGAACCTATATTTCAGCTTGCATGCAGGGACAGAAACCGTATCGCACTTCAGTCAGATCTTTTAAGCGCGGCAATATCAGGGCTAGAAAATGTCCTTATAATTACAGGAGACCATCCTCATCTCGGAGACCATCCTGATGCGAGGGCTGTATTCGACCTTGATTCAGTTCAGCTCCTTCAGGCTGCTTCAAAGCTGATGGAAGGCACTGACATGGCGGGAAACAATCTCAACAAAGCCCCCTCATTCTGTCTCGGAGCAGCTGTGAATCCCGGCGCAGATAACCTGGATCTTGAACTTATAAAAGTTGAAAAGAAAGTACGGGCAGGGGCGAAATTTTTTCAGACCCAGGCTGTTTTTGATCCGGAAAGATTTAACGACTTCATGGACAGGATGAAAGAATTCAACACGCCTGTCATGGCTGGAATCGTGATTCTTAAATCATCAAAAATGGCACGTTTCATGAACGAGAAAATTGCAGGTATTAACGTTCCTGAAGAGATCATAAAAAGAATGGAAAAAACTGAAGACAAAAAAAATGAGTCAGTTGAAATAGCCGCCTCCATCATAAGGAATATACGCTCCAGGTGCCAGGGCATACATTTCATGCCTCTTGGATGGGATAATCTCGTCCCCCACATATTAGAAAAAGCAGGGTTAACAATTTGACATGAAATGCCTATAGGATTAATATAAAAAAATTGATGTTGAGATGGGAAAGACCCTGATGCATTAATTCCAAAATGGAGGATCTATGATGAGAAAGTTCCTGCTCCCGTTCCCGTTGCTCATGTGTATCGTAATAATATTTTCATGCACTACTCGTTCAGGAAAACAAGCAAAACTTACCCTCCCGATAAGCGGAAACGCAGTACTTAACAAAGACCACAAGCCTGTCCCGCCAGAGGTCACATGCGCAGAATGCCATGATGTAAGCTATGATGCAGAATCAAATGCCACGAAGATGTGGATAAACAACTATAAACTCTTCTCAAAAGAAGAAGTCTGGCGGTGGATAGTGGATTTCCTTCCTGACAGAGAGCGCTTTGTAGTATCAACCGTTGGGGAAGACTCAATCCCGACTGCATCAACTATTGATTTTGTCCTCGTACCTGAAGAAAAAGTTTTACTCTGCGTAAATGAAAAAGGGACTGAAAAAGTCATTCAGCTGATGAAAAACCCCTGGGTCAGTATGGTCCATTATGTAGGTTCCATTGAAGGGCCAAAAGCCCCGGAGAAAAGGTACTGGCAAAGCGTTCAGGTTCTTGGAAAGGCAACAGTGCTTGAACCGGGAACAGCTGAATTCGAAGAATCATTGATAAAATATAAACCTGCCAGGACAAGCATGGATCAGTCGAGGAAACGTTTCGATATGCTGAAGATAAGTATCAAGAAAATCATTGTCTTTAACTCCGAAAACATGAAAAACGGATACTCACCTTACCAGATATGGGAAAATAAGGATTTTAAATAGGATTTGTAATCCGGGGATCCCTGTATTCAGAGGATCCCCGGACTATTTTTTATTCAGATTTTTGTAAGTGAGGAAGTAATCGCAATTTGCGCAGATAATATCCTTCGGCAAGCCCTTGTTCCCAATTTCGTACTGCTTCATGCAATTGCCATTAATCATCCAGCATCTCCACTCCCCTTCTTTGGAGGCCGGACACTTTGCCTTTATATCCTCCGGGCAATTAAAAAATTCATAACATCTTACTATCGCTTCTTGGCCTTCAGGATCAATTTTATCAGGGTTTGAAAATTTTCTGACAAGTTTCTTCAGAACAGTGAGATCTGATGATTTAACTACATATTCATCAACGCCGGCATCTTTGAATTCATTTTCAAGATGATCATAAGCTGTATTGACTATTACAGGAACACCGGGAAGATATTTTTTTATAACGCGGCAGAAATCTATTCCATCCATTACCGGAAGTCTTGCATCAAGGATTATCACGTCAAACTGAGAGTCTTTTTCGACAATCTCAAGGGCTTCAATGCCGCTTAAACATCCGGTCACAACATACCCATCCTCCTCAAACTCATCACTATAGAGTTTAAGGAGGTATGGGCTGTCTTCAACTATTAGTAACTTTTTCTGGTCTTCCATTTAATTATTCTTAATTCAATATAAAAACCAGATTAACAATAAATGATATAATCAAATATTGCCAAAATTTAAATCAGTTTAGAATCTCTTCCTTCCCAGTATTTTTCACGCACTTTACGTTTAAGTATCTTGCCCGAAGAAGTACGCGGAAGCTCTTTTACTATGTCAACGGATGTCGGCTTCTTGTAAGATGCAAGATGCTGCTTGCAAAAATCTATAATCTGCTCTTCAGTTGCGCTCATTCCGTTTTTCAGAACTACCACAGCCTTGACTGTCTCGCCCCATTTTTCATCAGGCACTCCAACAACGCATACATCCATTATTGCCGGGTGGCGATATAGGACTTCCTCTATTTCACGGGGATAAATATTCTTTCCGCCGCTTATAATCAGGTCCTTCTGTCTGTCAGTTATAAATATAAATCCTTCTTCGTCAACCCTTGCAAGGTCTCCGGTATGAAGCCATCCCCCCCTGAATGCCTCAGCAGTTACCTCAGGGGAATTCCAATAGCCTTTCATAACCGTGTTTCCTCTTAGAACTACTTCGCCGACTTCATCGCTTCCAGGCTTTACATCATCCATGTCCTGGTTTACAACCCTTGCACTTGACCCGACCATGGCTTTCCCGATTGATGCAAGTCTAGCTGTTTTTTTCTCGTCACCGTCAAGAGCGACATCTTCACGATGAAGCACAGTTATTGTGGCACAAACTTCAGTCAAACCATATATAGACTGGAAAACATCCCCGAATTTCACAATCGCTTTTTTCCAGAGCTGGACCGGAAGAGGTGAACCCGCAAACGGGATAACTCTTACACTTGACAGGTCATAATTCTCAACGGTCGGATGATTAAGAAGCACATTGATTATCGTGGGGACAAGGATCGTATAGGAAACTTTTTCCTTCTGTACCGTTGAAAGGAATTTCTCCGGGTCAAAGTTGATTATCACATGGCTGCATCCCCTAACAAGAGCAGGAAGTGCCGTACCGCCCCATCCGCCTATAAAGTAAAGCGGAAGTGTTGTCATCGCAACATAGTCCGGCAGAAGCCTGAATTCATAACCTGCGCAAAGACCCTGGTTTACATTGTTATGATGGGTCAGCAATGCACCTTTGGGAACACCGGTTGTGCCGCTGGTGTAAATATGAAGAAAAGTGTCATCCTTTGAAACCGGGATCTCAGGGTCGGTTGAACGGTTGGATTCAATTATTTTTTCAAAATCAAATTCAAAACTGTGTTTCTTGTCATGGCTAAGTCCAATGACACCCTTAAGGGAAGGACATTTTTCCCTTACTGCTTCCACAAGTTCAAACTTGGTATCCTCTGCTATAATAAATTTCATTCCGCAGTCATTGGCTATCTGTTCTATTTCGCCTGCGACAAATGCCATATTGAGAGGAACAAGCTTAAGTCCAGCTTTAGCTACTGCAAAAGCTGCCTCAAACCATTGGTGGCAATTTCTGGAAAGTAAACCAACAGGTTCCTGCACTTTCAAGCCCATGGACAGAAGACCATTTGCAAGCCTGTTGACCCTTTCATCAGTCTGCGACCACGTAAATCTGAAATTCTCATAAATAAAACTTGTCTTGTTTGGGTAATTCCTTGCATTATTCCTTAAAATATCTCCTACAACCATCACATCTCCTCTAATATAGTTTAATCTATCTTGTTTGAACTTCGACAGCGCACTCAGTAAAAGCTTTTTTTTAATATAAAAAAAAACATACAATTGCAAGAGCTTAATTAGCTTAACATCTTTCCAAAATCATTTTCCATAGACGATAAGTTTCATGTCTCTGAGATTTAAATACAGATAAAAAGAAGAAATATGCCAGATAAGATAACATTTCATAGAATATTGATTAAAACCACTCAACATTCCTTTTACAATCAAGAAGTTACTTTAAAAATTACAGAGTATAAGTTATATTAAGATTCAATTTAAAGGTACGAAAAGATATTCAATTGAAATTTATTAGTTGACAAATTATACTCCGGTTAATAATATTTGCATAGGAATGTTAAGTATTTTAAGTATGATATGATTTAATAGGAAGAAGGGAATCAAGCAATGGCAATAAAAACAAAACCTATAACTGTAGAGAGGAAAGAGTATGGCATCGAGCAAATCAGATATCCTAACATTAAAAGAAGTAGCAGACTATATGAGAGTGAACACTGCGACTATTTATCGTCTTGTAAGAAGCGGGAAGATACCGGCATTCCGTGTAGGAAACCGCTGGCGCTTCAGACAGACCTCTATTGATGAGTGGCTGACCACAAGAGAAGGAAATTTAGACGAGTTTTAAAAAAGTTTGATCTAAAAAATTAAAAAGAGGTAGTAAAATATTATTTACTACCTCTTTTTTTTACTGCATTTAACAATATTATTTTTTTGACTAAAAATTCACTTTAGGCACCTCTTTAGCAGGTTCCACAGCTTTAAAATAAGACGCTTGTTCAACACCTGCTATTCTTGCAAAAACAACTCCGGGGATTTTTCTTATATGAGCATTAAGCTCATTGACAGAATCATTATATCTCATCCTTGCTACAGCTATGCGGTTTTCAGTGCCGGCAAGTTCATCCTGGAGCCTTATGAAATTCTGATTAGATTTTAGATCCGGATAGCGTTCAACGACAACGAGCAGTCTGCTAAGCGCTCCGGTCAACTCATTGTTTGCATCAATTTTTTCCGAAATACTTTTTGCCTGTCCCACCCTTGAGCGTGCTTCAGTAACCTTTATAAATACTTCCTTTTCCTGAGAAGCATAGCCTTTCACTGTTTCAACAAGGTTTGGGATCAGGTCATAGCGTCTCTGAAGCTGATTATCAACCTGAGACCATTCTTTTTTTACATTCTCATCGAATCCGACAACCTTATTGATTCCCGATACAATAAAACTGCCACCGATCAAGACAAGTACAACAATTATTCCAACTGCCCCAAGGATATATTTTGTGCTTTCTTTCATAATCAAGATCTCCTTACTTGTAATGAACTACCATGAACGGCTGGAACCACCGCCACCGCTCATACCCCCGCCAAACCCTCCAAAACCACCGCCGCCGAAACTACCTCCTCCTCCAAATCCTCCTGAACCGATTCCTCCCATCCAATAACCCCTTCCTTTTCTCCGCTGAGCCGGACTGACAAGAAACCTGTTCAGCAAAGATATCACTACAAATATTGCTATGCCAAATAACTGGAAAGGGTTTCCTCCTCCCCTTTTTCTCAAAACATTTCTGCTGTTTGTTGGAAGAGGAGTAAATTCAACATTATATTCTTTCCCTATAGGTGCAGCGATCCGCGCAACACCTGTCATCACTCCCTGATCGAATTCACCATTTTTGAAATAGGGAATAACCATATCAAGAGTTTCACCGCAATACCCATCAGTTAAAATTCCTTCAAGCCCATATCCTACTTCTATCCGCATTTTCCTGTCTTTTGCTGCCAAAATGAAAAGCACTCCGTTATCTTTGTTTTTTTCACCAATACCCCATTTTTCAAAAAGCTTTACAGCATAATCTTCAAGTTCAAAGGGAGAAACACTGTCTATTACTACAACAGAAACTTCCACACCTGTCTTATTTTTTATATCCTGACACAGTCCGGAGAGAGAAGCCACTGCTGACCTGGAAAGTACTCCGCTAAAATCATTAATAAATCCCCGGGGTGATGGAAAATTATAATCAACAGACGAGGAGGCTGAAGTAACCCAAAAAATGACAAGGAAAAAAACAATCCCTGCCGCACACTTAATGCTTTTACAGCGCATCAATAATATCCGCCAGTTTCTGAAGTTCTTCCATATATGTCTCAAACGCGGAATCACATTCCCTTTTTCCTATTCTGGCATCTCCTTTTTTATCACGTAGGATGTCAATGAATATTGAAGAATCCATGCCGAATTCGCGCCCCACATTGACAATCAGTTCATCTTTTGAAACTGGAGGGATAAGTCCCTTTAATCTCAATGCAGAGCGGAACAGAGGAAATATAGAAGATATGGAATTAACCATGATTGCTTCAAGTTGTTTGCTTTTACCCCCTGATTCGAGATATGCTTGGCGGAGGAGAAGGATTTTCCCCTTTATCTGCTGTTCGCATTGAAGCCTTAAAGCCTTTTCTGAAATAACAAGGCTGCTAAAAAAATCCGTTCCATAAATCAGGACATGGTTTTCCTTAATTTCAGAAAACTCCATAGGGAAGACATCTGACGAGTTCTGGATCATTTGTCCGGTTAAAAAAAGAGGAGCTGTGATTTTTCTCTTTATACCGGCAGTTACAGCTTGATGGGATTTTCTGAGAAAATTGAAATCAAGATTATTTAAAACAAAAACTGAATTTATATCCGAGTTGGACGGAATGAATTCTCCGCTTGCAACACTGCCGTATACAGATATGGAAGCTATTTCTCCGCCAATAGATGAAAGAAGGTCTTCACAAAAGGGAATAAAATATCGCTTTGCCTCTTCATGGATCTTTTCAAGATTTTTAAAACTATTCAATAACGGCCCTCAGAATTTAATAGGAATGATACCATATCCATGATGCGAGGGGAATCCTGTTACAAGTTTTAATACAACCTTATCACATCAATTACATTAACAGGACATTTCTGGAGGCAAAGATCACAGAGAGTGCATTCATCTTCGTTCCCCTCAACAATGAGAACGCTGTCATCCTTTGCTTCAAATATATTGACAGGACAAACTTTAACGCACTCTCCGCATTTTTTAATTCCAAGACAACCATTTTTTATTTTAACGTTTATAAAGAGACTTGCCATTTCACACTCCCATCATTTAAGCTCGTTACATTACGCTCTTTAAGTGCTTTATTATATCCTTGAATTCTTCAGCAACCATAATACCAGCCTGCCTGAACTTCTCTATCTTACCCTTTGTGGTCCCCTTGTTTCCTTCAACAATTGCGGCAGCATGTCCAAACCTCACACCCGGCATTTCATCGGCAAACCTTCCTGCCACGAATGCAACGATAGGAAGTTTTATCTTTTCCCTTATAACCAGTTCAGAAAGTGATTCCTCAACGTTTCCGCCCGGTTCACAGAAAATCACTACAGCCTTTGTACCTTTGTCTTTTGCAAAAAGCGGGATCAGATCAAGATAATTGGAACCTACTATGGCATCTCCGCCTATACTTATACATGTGCTCTGCCCTATGCCATTCAACGTAAGGAGGTTTGCGATCTCGGTCGTCATTCCTCCTGAACGGGAGATAATCCCGACTGAACCTTCGCTGTATGCTTTTCTTACATCAGCCGCCCTTCCTCCTACCATCCCGACCTTTGCTTTATGAGGAGATATGAGGCCGAGAGAATTAGGACCTATGACTCTTGCATCCTTTAATCTCGCAAAAGAAACTATATCTATTACATCCTTTCGCGGCACTCTTTCAGTTACTATCACGACAAGTTTTATCCCGTTGTCAATAGCTTCAAATGCCGCGCCTTTGACCATTCCTGGCGGCACTGAGATTACGCACGCATTGGCAGGGGTTTTCTCAATACACTGTTTAACTGTATCATAAACCGGCACACCGTAAACCTCCCATCCACCTTTGCCCGGGGTAATTCCGCCTACTACATTTGCCCCGTAATCGAGCAGATCTTTTGTAAAGGTTGTCGCTTCCCTGCCGGTGATGCCCTGTATTATTATCTTCGTGTTCTCATCAGCTAAGATTGCCATAACATTTTACCTCTTCACTTTTTTTATTTTTCACTCAACTCAACCGTCACTTGCTCTTCTGAACCGCTATTTGCGCCGCCTCATCAATAGAAACTGTCCTGTCGCAATACTGTACGCCATGTTTCTTCAATATCCTGAACCCTTCGTCTTCCCATGCTCCGGGAATCCTGAAAACTGTTATTGCATCAGCCGGATTCTTGCCGCTCTCTATAACACCTTTAACCACACCCCTTGCCACAAGATCAACACGGGTATTGCTTACAACATTCATTATAACTGCGATCTTATCAATCCCTTTTCTTGAAAGGATCAGTTTCACAAGCTCCTTAACCTTAAAAACGCTCGGATTGCCGCCTATCTCACAGTAGTTTGCAGGCTTGCCGCCATGTTTTCTTATCGCATCAAAGGCTGTAAGGCTTGCACCGCCTCCGCCTATTAAAAGTCCAAGATTCCCGTCAAACTCGATCATGCGGCCGGCAACACCGCGGTGGTCAAGCTCATCAATCTCTGCGGCTCTTTTTTCAAACTCCGTCTGAGCCTTTCCTTTCGATTCCTCCCTTTTCCCAAGGGACTCAATAAGCGATTTCTGGCGGTAAAGAGCATCATCATCAAGTTCCATATGACCATCCACAGCAAAAAAATCTCCCCCTTCAGTTTTCACAAGAGGGTTTATTTCAGCCAGTGTTGCATCATATTTGAAGAAAATATTTAAAAGCTTAAAAAGTATTCCACCCACTTTCAGGATGTCTTTTGATTCAACTCCGGCTTTAGCAGCCACTTCCCGCATCTGATGTTCATGAAGGCCTTCAGCAGTATTAATATCTCTGCGTACTATCTTTTCAGGAGACTTTACTGCAAGCTCCTCTATATCTATCCCACCTTCGCAACTAAATATTACAACCGGAAGTTTCCTTGCTGAATCATAGGTTATAGCCATGAAATATTCAGATTTTATTTTGAGCTGTTCTTCTACAAGCACTTTCTTTACTTTATAACCTTTGATCTCCTTCCCCAGAAGAGATGCCGCTTTATCAGCCGCATCCTTTCCATCAGAAGCAAAAAGGACACCGCCGGCTTTTTTCCTTCCACCAGAAGGTATCTGCACTTTTAAGACAGACGGCCCTGCTATTTTAATCTCAGCCGCGGATTCTACAACTTCGTTTTTTGGTACCGGAACTCCATTAGTCGTTAATATCTTTTTAGTTTCATATTCAAAGAGTCTCATTTCACATTTCCTCTAAACTTGGTTCATACATCTGGTTTGAATGCAACTCGTCCTAAGTTCCTTGAAAATCCACGGGAAATTATATTGATAATAAGCATCTGTCAAGGATTTTTTCATGAATAAACTAAAACTCAAGAATTTCTGAATAAGTTTGTTGGAACTGAGAATTCTCACCTCAAACTGTCGGATTTTTGGACGTTATTTTGTATTGATAACAATAAATTAAATACATTAATTAATAAATTAAACTCTATTAGCAAATTAAAATACCAATAAATTATAAAACATCCATGTTGTTTTTTTGGACATTTTTCAAAGAAAAAAAATATTCCACAAACAAGACTTTTTTAATCATAATTTATTTTGTTATTATAATTCAAGATGATAAAAGTTTATTTTAAAAAAAATTGCATGTGGCATAATTTTTGCGTTACATTGGACAGTAAGAAATTATGAAAAAACTTAAAGGATATCAATTCTATGAAAAATAACATTTATTTAGAGGGGGGTAAAACAATGAAAAAGGTATTACTGGCGTTTTTATTCATCATTATGGCAAATCCATTTGCATGGTCCTATGTTTCAGACAATGGCGGTGCTGTAATCAGCAATGGGAACATCGAAATGGGAGTAAACCAGGAAGGACATCTGAATACTCCTATATCAAACGACCCGCTTGGCATCGGTTACATGGGATTAAGGTATGTACCCACAGGCGCAGCATCAACTGAGCCAGGTTGTCAGTGTGAAGGATGGGGAGCTGCGGATTCAATATCAGGAGCCACCGGTTATGCAAACGTTTCTTCTGATGGCGGAGCAGTAAATCTTACTCTTATTTCTTTCACGCAGACCGCTTCTACGGCAGTATCGGTTGTGCAGGTTGGAAACACATACGAAGTTACGCATGATTATCATCCGAGCGCTTCGGCAAACCTGTACGAAGTTACTGTAACAGTAAAGAACATAGGCGATTCAGTAACAAACCTTCTCTACAGACGCGTTATGGATTGGGATATTTATCCGACTCCGTTTGATGAATATGTAACAATATCTGATTACAGCGGCGGCAATCTCATCAGGACTGATACGAATGGTTTCAACTCAGCAAATCCTTTTAGTTTCTCAAGCTATCAGCCTGGTCCGGTTGTTGACGCAGGTCCCAATGATCATGGTGCTTTATTTGATTTTGACTTTGGGCTTCTTGCTTCGGGTGAATCCAAGACTTTCAACACATACTACGGTGCGACAGCAACAGAAGCGGCAGCTTATGCAGCTCTCACAGCAGTGGGAGCACAGACTTATTCCTTTGGTCAGGCAAACGTTACCGGTGGACCGGACTTAGGAATTCCTAACACTTTCATATTTGCATTTGAAGGCGTAGGATTACCCCCGGTCGAAAACCCGGTCCCTGAACCATCAACACTTATTCTTCTCGGTTCAGCGCTGGCTGGATTAGGAATAGCAAGGTTTAGAAAGAAGTAAGATATAAAACTCAAACCAAACAAAAAGCCCATCGATTTCCGATGGGCTTTTTTATTTTCCTCTTATTAATTCCTATTCGAATGATTCTTCCACAAGATAGTAGGCATCATCTTTTAATGCTATATAATGAATCCCTTCTGAACCATCAAAAGCAATCCCTCCTCCGCCAAGAGTGACGATGCCGTTGTAGAGACCGCCTTCATTGTTATTAACCACCACTGTCCAGTAGTCTCCTTTTTTGGCATTATAGGCAAAATATTTATTGTCAGGACTGAAAGCAAGAATTGATTTTCCTACGGAATCATACTTATTTCCTTCCCTGCCGTTTGCCACAACAGCCCATGTATCATTCTTAAAAGCAACAAAGGCATATTGCTTCCCATCATTGCTATATATCAAATCTGCAGCCAGGTCATAGGGTTTTACTTCCTTCCCGTCTATGTTAACACCCCACTTCCCTTCCTTCCGGAACGTATAGGCAACTTTACTGCCATTGGCGTTAAACACTATATTACCGACAGCATCATACACTTGTGATTTTTTGCCATCAATAACCAGGATAAATGTATTTCCTTTCTTAGCTTTGTAAGCAAAATGTCTGCTGTCAGGACTGAACACTATACTGCTTAAACCATCATAGGGACCATCGGTATAGCCATCATCAATAGCCATAAACCACCCGCTCCCTTTTTTAATCGCATAAGATAACTTGCTGCTGTCAGGACTAAACATAACAGGATACTCTCCTATATCTTCGTAGGGTTTCCCATTTTTTCCGTCCACTACGATAAAAGCATCTTTCCCTTTCTTTGCGGGATAGGAAAGCCTTTTGCCATCAGGACTAAAAACCGGTTTTCCAACATAATCATAGGTGCTTTCTTTCTTCCCGTTAAGAACAATGAAAAATGTTTTAGCCTGTTGGGCAACATAAGCCATCTTGCTCCCATCAGGAGAAAATATTATGCTTCCTGCTCCATCAAAATGTTCTTCTTCCTTACCACCTTTAACGACAAACCATTTTCCGCTTTTTGTTGCCACATAGGCTACTTTGCTGCTGTCAGGAGTGAATACTATGGTATCTTTCCCAATACCTTCATATGCCTTTTCTTCCTTCTCATTCACCATTACCGCAACATCTTTATTCTTGCGGATGATGTAAGCCACATTTTTAATATCAGGACTGACTACAGTGCTGTCTTTTATCCATGTAGTTTTGTCAATATTTGCCAGCAGCTTTTCAGAAAATGATCTTTTGAGAGTGCCTTCTCCCCATGAATAAACAGTTACGAAAAAAACAAAAACCATTAATGTAAATATCAGCTTTTTAAAGTTCTTCATATTGCCTCCATGAAATTAGAATCCAAAAAAATTCTCATATATCTTATACAATAAAAGAGCTTCCCCGCAATTTTCTTCTTTATCTATACAATTACAACCGCTTCAAATTTATACCTGCCATGACCCTCCACTTTCTTTGTTCCCTTTTTTTATATGCCGGTGACGTTCGGTAAAAATCAATGGCATTTTGATACGATTTTACAGCTTCATCCTTTTTCCCCATTCTGGAAAGCACTTCACCTTCAAGCACGAACCCCTCAACATTGGATGTGTGAACCTGTTTAAGTCTTTTAAGCATATCAAGTGACTTCTCATTTTCACCTGCCTCAGCATATTTTCTGGCAAGATAGAGGTATGGTTCACCATATCCGAAGCGGGGATTTATCTCAAGAGAACGCATTATATGCTTAACGCCTTCATCTGTCGCTCCGGTTTCGACAAGGGAAACGCCATAATAATAATTTGCCTCCGCGGATTCATCCATTCGCGCTATGGCAAGCTTTAAATGTTCATTGCCTTCATTGAATCGTTTCCGTTTTACAAGAATGCGCCCAATATCATTATGCGATGCTGCATTATGGGGATTTATCCTTACTTCCTTCATTAGCTCGCCAAGTTCTCGTGAATCCCTGAACATACCGGTAACACGCGGAAAAAGACCAAGATATCTTTTATCAAAGTAATAATAGGCAGCTATCACTGCTGCAATAGCCAGCAGAGGACTGCGGGTGATAATCCAGACTATGTAAAAAATTACGAATTTTGACATTTTATTTAACCTTCACTTTGCAAAAAAATCATTTATCATGAAATATTTTCTATTGAGATCTTCAGCGCTCATATTACAAAAAGAAACATTTGTTCTGGTAAAATGCCCGGTACCGTACCTGAAATCTTTTTTGTTGATTTTATTTTCATTTGCTAGGTCATCAAACAATTTGGTTCCGGGAAGAGGAAGAAAAATACTGAAAGAGTATTTGTCAAGGTCAAGACGTTTCGCAAGACTGAATGTCATATCAATTTCTTTTTCTCCTTCTCCTGGAAGTCCTATCATAAAGAAACCGGCAACCCTGACATATTTTCTTGCCATAGCAATGTTTTGAATTACCTCCTGTATGCTGTATCGTTTTCCCATGAGTCTTAAAGTTTCAGGAACACCCGATTCTATCCCCACGTCAATCTGCACGAGTCCTGCATCTTTCATCATCATCAATTCGTCTTCCTTAAGAAGGTCGACACGCGTATTTATCTGCCATTTCATCTCAGGAAGACGCTTTTTAATTTCGCTGCAAAATTCTCTCAGCCACCCTGAGTCAAGGTTAAATGTGCTGTCCTTGAACCATATCCCCTCAACACCAAAACGTGAGACAAGCTCCTCCATCTTATCCACAACTTTTTTAGGGCTTCTCCTCCTGTCAATAGTTCCCATAGTATTTCTTACGGCACAGAATGAGCAGTTATATGGACATCCCCGTCCCGCTATCATGGAAATCCCGCGTATGCTCCGGAGCTCCTCATTGTACTTAATGTAAGTTTCAACAGGAAACAGGCTATAATCCGGAAAAGGAATGTCATCAAGGTTATCAATAAGATGGCTTTTCTCTGATAATATTCTCTTTCCTTCATTAGAAAAGCAAACCCCATCAATACCTCTTAGAGAGCCAAAGCCCTCACCTTTCGATAAAACTTCCTCAATCTGAAGAAGTGCATATTCTCCTTCTCCACGGACAACTATATCAACATCAGGACAGGAAAGCACCTCGTCCGGCATAATTGTAGGATGGACACCACCTAAAACTATGGTTGTACCGGAAAGTATTTTTTTGACTATCCCTGCAATCCTGATGCTTTCCGCAAAGGTCGAACTCATGGCTGTTATCCCCACGATTTCAGGCTTAAGATTGATAAGCCTTTTTTCAATCTCAGCATCAGAGATAAAATCACCGGGGATATCCATTATTTCTACCTTCTTGCCCTTAGAGCGAAGGAATGTGGCAAGTTCTGCGATTCCGATGGGCGGCTCAAAGGCTACGGCATACATGTTCCCTTTTTTTATCCATTCACGGTAACGTTCAAACCGATCTTTAAGCTCGTCCCGCTCAAAGTACGGAGGATTTATAAGAAGTATCATCAGTTTTCCCCTCTACAATAAAATAGCCAATGGAGTTCTCTTATATGTTTATGACCAAAGAGGCATTAAGTAAATATTATTGTAATGCCCTATGGGAACATTATAATATATACTGTAAAGGTTAAACTAAAAAAACTTATGAGCATTTATAAAGACATAATGGACAACCTGTTCGACGGTCTTTATTTTGTTGATAAAGACAGGAAGATCACTTACTGGAACAGCGCAGCAGAACAAATCACAGGCTTTTCCAGCAGTGAGGTTTTAGGCAAATGCTGCGCTGATAATATTCTTAAACATGTTAATGAAGATGGTGTGAACCTCTGCAAAAGCCTCTGCCCATTGGCTCAAACACTCATTGACGGCAAACAGCGGAAAGCAACGGTCTATCTTCATCATAAGGACTCCCACAGACTTCCGGTCTCTGTCCGCATATCCCCAATCAGGGATGAAAATGGGAACATCATAGGAGCTTCAGAACTTTTCAACGACGAGACACCTGTAGCAGCAATCATAGAAAGAAATAAAGAACTGGAGAAGCTTTCTCTTCTTGATACGTTAACAAGCATTGCAAACAGAAGGTATATTAAAATGACTATGTTTGCACAGTATCAGGCAATGAAACGCTATGGGGCTTCTACGGGAGTGCTTTTCATAGACATTGATAATTTTAAAAACATCAATGATACGTACGGCCATAATGCAGGAGACGAGATATTAAAAATAATTTCTCAGACACTTACAAAGAATTCAAGACCCTTCGATGTTTTCGGACGCTGGGGAGGAGAAGAATTTATAGGGATTATATATAATGTTGACAAAACTCAATTAGAATCCGTAGCAAACAAGCTTCGCCTGTTAATAGAAAATTCCTATATAATCAATGAGAGCACAAATATCTCAGTTACTGTTTCAATGGGAGCAACACTCATTAAACCAGATGATACCCCGGAAGACGCAATAAATAGGGCAGACAAACTTATGTACGAGAGCAAAAAAACCGGGAAAAACAGAGTGACCGTTGATTTGTCATAAATTATTAAGGCGGTCCATCCCTTTAATCCCTTCAACAAGCTTCCTCGGAATATACATTCGCAGCGGTCTTGTTCTTGCTCCGGTCACAGGGAAGAACCCGTCTGGTTCTTTAAAAAAATCACCTATATAAATGTAATTGCCATCCACTATTTTTTCAAAAAAAGAGTCTTCCTCTTCCAATATCATTAAATCAAATCTCTGCTCTCTTATGGCAGTGGTGAGATGTCTTACAAATAATCTTCTGTTTTTGTCATCTCCGCTTATAACATCTTCAACTGCCATGCGTTGTGCATATGCCTTTTTCCCGGCAAACATCGAAAGATATCCATGAGCAGGGATATAAACTTCCCCTTTTATTTCAGAAATAAAATGAACCAGTTTTTCACCGCATTGTTCATCTTCCTTTGACGGAATTTGAGCCGCAGGGTTATAGACAAGCCAGCTCATCTGGAATATAGAGAGAAGGTAAATGCAGGCTTTAGCGGCTTGCAGTTTATTCCCGGTCAATTGCATTGAGAGTTTAAGAAGCTCGTTAATCCCTATCCCGAAGAGAATTGATATTACTGCATAAGCAGGAAGTAACACATTCTTCCATCCTCCGCTGTGAAGCATAGAAAAATATGAACCGCCGATCATAGACAGAAACGCAAAAAGCCAGATGTCCAGTCTGCGGTTAACATACATCCTGCGCACAAGACAGAATAGCCCGATGAAAAAAGCAAGAGGCAAGAAAGATAATATATCCTCAGTCCAGTAACTAGCAAATTCATCCTGCACCCAAGGGTGTTCTGAAGGCAATTTAAAGATATAATAATTATACCAGCAGCCGCTCTGTGAATTAAAGAACAGCGTTGAGCTGCCAATTACGGCAAGCATAATTCCCGATGACAACATTGCCTGCCGCAAGCTTTTAAAGAGGCAATAAATTATGATTGGTATCACCATGATGAGGGCAATCTGCTTTGTTAAAAATGAAAGTGAGAAGAAGATGCCTGCCGCAAAAAAAGCGAAGAATGATTTTCTAAAGGCCGCAAAATAAACCCCTGCCAAAAAAAACAGGAGAAACAGGGTGTCGACCCTTGCAATATCAAGCCAGTATCCGCTAAGCCCATAAGTAGCAGAAAAAAGAGAAACTGATAAAAATGCGCAGAATCTGTTTTTTGTTTCATGCCATACCATTTTGTAAATAAGTAAAAAGCATAGAATCGATGAGATAAAAGAGACCAGCCTTAAGGCAAAGAAATTCAACCCGAACATCTTTGCCGATACCGCAGAGATATAATAATAAAGAGGCGTATATATGAAAGGGATAAAATCCACATCAGGCTCAGGATAAAGAGCTTGATTGTTCAACACCCGCAATACATGGTCGAGCGAGCCGCCCTCCATCCATTCAAGCTCATATTTGTAGTTAATGCGAAGACAGGCTGTGGCAATGTAGGAGAGCAGAAAGAGGACTGAAATGGTCAGCAGGAGATACTTTAAAGATTTAACCCAAAGCTCCTCTGACTCTTTAATATAACTTACACGACGTTCCATATTTCCAATCTTAACATGCCGCGTGATGATATCAAAAACCAATCTGCATTGATGATCTAAGATGATAATTCGAAGAGATTGCGAAACAGTAAGTTAAAATGCTAAAATGTTGTAAAATAATTTTAACTATAACACTATGAGCAAGTACGAAAAACTACTTGAACAAATATTAAGCGGCAAGGCAGATGCAAATATATCATTTGATGACTTGTGTCATCTGCTTGATCGTTTAGGCTTTGATAAGCGGATAAGTGGAAGCCATAATGTATTCAGAAGAATGGATATTGAAGAAAAGATTAATTTGCAAAGAGATGGTAACAAAGCTAAACCATATCAGGTACGTCAAGTACGCAACATTATCTTGAAATACAAACTTGGAGGCACTGACTAATGGACAAGTATGAAATAATAATTTATTGGAGCGATGATGACAAAGCGTTTATCGCTGAAGTCCCTGAGCTTCCGGGATGTATGGCTCATGGAGAAACACATGCCAAAGCATTAACTAATATCAAATCTGCAATTGACCTATGGATTAAAACAGCCAAAGAATTTGGTGATCCAATTCCTCAGCCCAAAGGCAGAAAATTAGTCTATGCATAGTAAAAAAACATTACAAATTACAGTTACAAAAAATCTATGACTGTAGCCACAATTTCTACAGTCAGCGATTTGGTAAGGATTGTTGAACGTGAACACACAGGTTCATATATATATCGAGGACAAAGCGATATTGATTGGCAATTATTACCGACTTTATCACGAAAAAATGGACCATGCGACATAGGTCGAGGAGAAGGGGAACTTTGGAGGAATAAAGAAAAAAATATACTTGAAGACTTTCGAAGTTTTGCAGCTAAATATGATTTAACAAAGAACACAATAGAATTAACAGATTTAGAATTAGCTATATTAGCTCAGCATTATGAGGCTCCTACAAGACTCCTTGATTGGACGATGAATCCCCTCGCCGCATTATACTTTGCTGTAGAAGAAGATAATAAAGAAAAAAACAGGGATGCAGTTGTATGGGCATATTATCAGAGCTTAGAACGTTTGCATGAATTTAATGCATCTTACAATCAGGCGCTTAATCATATTTGTTTTGATAAACAGGATGAAAAAGTCCATATTTTCATACCAAGCCATACTTTCTCACGAGCCGCAGTTCAATCGTCAGTTTTTGCTTTTTGGGGCAATCCAAATATACCTTTCAATGAAGTCATTGAAGACAAATCAGCATTACGGAAAATTATAATACCATATAAGCATCGAGAAGGAATGAAGTGGATATTATACTGCTTAGGTATCAACAGAGAAACCCTTTTTCCGGGACCAGATGGTTTAGGAAGACATTTAAAATGGAAACATGGGAAAGTTCACGAAGATAATTATAAAAATAATTCTGATTCAAAACCACAGACAAGAGATTAATAAAACAGCTCAAACCGTGCTACTCAATTTTACATAAGCTTTTATTAAAGCTATAAATTCAATCTCCTGTTTCAACACAATAAGAGAATACCTTGCAAAATAGAGAAAATTTGTTTAATTACTGCCCAACTTTTAAAATAAACCAACAATGTTATTAATAAGGAAAAGTTTTTTAACAGATGCAAGATTTGGATGTTAGGCGAGGAAGCTGACGGCGAGCAAACCGGAGCGTACTCTTCCCGTACGTGAGGATTTGTGAGTCGGCAGATGACGACGCATAACGCCAAATCTTGCATCTGCTTTTATTATGATACAGGTAAGCAACTTAAGTAAAAGCTACGGCGACCAGATCCTATTCGATTCCGTCACCTTCGCAATCAATCCGGGCGAACGTGTAGGCCTCGTAGGCAGAAACGGTCACGGGAAGACCACTCTCTTTAAACTGATACTTGGCGAAGAAAACGAGGATTCAGGAGTAATCAGCATTCCCAGCAGGTACAGGATAGCCCACCTTTCACAGCACATAAGTTTCACTGAAGACACTATCCTCAAGGAAGGATGTCTAAGCCTCAAGAGCCAGAATGACGGCAGGGATGAGACTTACAAGGTCGAAACCATTCTTAGCGGTCTTGGTTTTACCACGCAGGACTTCGACCGCAACCCTTACGAGCTGTCGGGAGGTTATCAGATAAGGCTTAACCTCGCAAAGGTTCTTGTCTCAGAGCCTGACATGATACTTCTTGATGAGCCTACGAACTATCTTGATATCGTCTCAGTCCGCTGGCTTACACGGTTTCTTCTTGCATGGAAGGGAGAGCTTATGCTAATCACACATGACCGCCTATTCATGGATAGTGTTACAACCCACACTATGTCAATCCACAGAAACAAGATAAAGAAGATTCCTGGTTCGACACAGAAGCTATATGACCAGATTGTCATGGAGGAAGAAGTTTACGAACAGACACGGGTAAATATAGAGAAAAAACGGAAAGAAGATGAGCAATTCATAAATCGTTTCAGGGCAAAGGCAAGCAAAGCGCGCGCAGTGCAGTCGAGGATCAAACTGCTTGACAAGAAAGAAAAGCTTGAAGAATTGAGAGATGTAAAAAATCTTGATTTCAACTTCAAATCAACTCCTTTTTTTGGCAAGCGGCTTATGGATGTTGAAGACATATCATTCTCTTTCAACTCCGATTCTCCTCTGTTAATCGAGAGATTGAGTTTCTCAGTCGCAAAGAGCGACAGGATAGGCGTAATAGGAAAGAACGGGAAAGGAAAGACCACACTCTTAAATCTGCTTGCCGGAGAACTCTCCCCAATTGACGGCACTATTACAAGTCATCCAAAGATGAAGGCTGCCTATTTCGGGCAGACCAACATAGACCGTCTGAACCCGAAAAAAACAGTGGAAGAGGAATTGCTCGATACTCACCCTGACCATGACCGCAGGGCTGCACGCAGTATCTGCGGGTTAATGATGTTTGACGGCGACAAGGCGCTAAAAAAAGTAAGCGTACTTTCAGGAGGAGAGAAAAGCCGCGTCCTGCTCGGCAAACTTCTTGTAAGCCCTTCAAATCTCCTCCTCCTTGATGAGCCGACCAACCATCTCGACATGCAGTCAATTGACTCGGTGCTCGAAGCCATAAAAGAATTTGACGGGGCAGTGATAGTTGTAACACACAGCGAACTCATACTAAATTCAATAGCTACAAGACTCATTGTTTTTGATAAGGGACGGGTATCTCTCTTCGAAGGAACCTATCAGGACTTCCTTGAGAGGGTCGGATGGGAAGATGAAGAGACTGTCTTAAAAAGCAGCAACGGAAAAAGCTGGAAATCACAAAACAAGCCGTTAAGCAGAAAAGATGAAAGACGCGCAAGGGCTGAGATAATCGCTGAACGCTCTAAGATACTTGGCGCATTGAAAAACAGGATCTCAAAAATTGAGAGCACAATAATGAACCTTGAAAAAGGGTTAAAACATGACAACGATGAATATCTTGAAGCTTGCCAGAAAGGCGATGCCGAAGTCATAAAGAATTTCTCTAAGTCAATCCATGAATCGCAGGGAAAGATCGAAGAACTTTTCGCTGAGCTTGAAGTCCTTTTTGAGGAGCGTGAAAGAAGAACCAAAGAATTCGAGGAAAAGCTTGAGACTGAATCAAATTGACTTGAACTCCTATTTACAATAAGTAATCCTGTCAAATACAATCTAAATTGTTAAAGAAGAAAGGAATGATGAGATGAAAGACAGGCTCCTGGCAATTCTAAGACGAGAATCCTTACAGTTCGGTGACTTCACTCTGGCATCAGGGAAAAAAAGCAAATACTATATGGACACGAGAAAAACTGCTCTCCACCCTGAAGGAATCAACCTTATATCACAATTGGTCTTTTCGCTTATAAAGGACCTTGATGTTGAGTTCATAGGAGGTCCTACAATCGGTGCAGACCCGATTGTAAGCGGAGTTGCCCTGGTAAGCGGGAACTCTTCCAAACCGCTTGGCGGATTCTTAATCCGCAAGGAAAAAAAGGATCATGGCACAGGAAAGCTTATTGAGGGATGCTTCAGGAAAGGTGCCAATGTCGTTGTAGTCGAAGACGTTGTTACAACCGGAGGTTCGACCCTCAATGCCATAAAGACAGTCGAAGCCGAAGGGGGTAAAGTTGCAATGGTCATCTCAGTCATTGACCGCGAAGAAGGGGGCAGGGAAAATATCGAAAAAGCCGGCTACAAATTCGCGTCGCTTTTCAAAACCAGCGAAGTGTTAGGGGACAAGGCGGTATAAACAAGACATTATAAATAGAGGAAGGGATAATAATATGGCTTATAAGAACCTCCTTTATGAAATAAAAGAAAAGACCGGGATAATTACCATCAACAGGCCGCAGGTTTTAAATGTACTCAATGCCGAGACAGTTGAAGAACTTGCTTCTCTCATCGAAGAAATAAAAAGTGACCCATCTGTTCTCACTGTAATAATCACCGGAGCTGGAGACCGCGCATTTGCCGCAGGAGCAGACATTAAAGAAATAATGGCGCTCACACCTTCCTCTGCACAGGCATATCTCAGGCGCGGTCATGATATGTTAAATTCCATAGAGATGCTCGGCAAACCTGTCATCGCCGCGATTAACGGTTTTTGTCTCGGAGGCGGTTGCGAGCTTGCCCTTGCCTGCCATATCCGCATTGCATCTCAAAATGCAAGCTTCGGCCTGCCTGAAATAAATCTTGGCATAATCCCGGGCTACGGCGGAACACTGCGGCTGCCGCGAACTGTGGGAAGAGGGAAAGCCCTTGAGATGATACTTACGGGAGAGATAATCAGCTCTACTGAGGCGCAGAGGATATCGCTCGTAACCCGCATAGTGAAGCAGGAAACCCTGATGAGTGAAGCTCAAATGCTGGCAGGCACAATATCAAAAAGAGGACCTGTTGTTTATGCTCACTAATTAGGTAACTCTTTTGGTAGGATGTTATATATAATCAAAGGAGGCCTGAATGCAAATTAAGAATCAAGTTATTGTCAAACGTTGGAAACCAATTTTAGAAGAATATGAGAAGACAAAAGCAAAGGTTATTCCGCGTTCTTTCAAATTTGTAAAAGACCTTTGCAAAGCACATCAAATCAGCACTAAAGAGCTAAGGCGCTATTATAATAAATGGCATGGAGGAGAGAAATCTGATGAGTCGCTTCTGCCAGAAAAGAGAGGCGCCAGACCAGGTTCAAGGAGAACTCCTAAGGATATAGAGCGCAATATTGTAAAGGCTTACAGAAGATTTGGATCCAATAGATATGAACTTGTTTTTCTGTTCAAGCCTTACTATCTCGACAAGACACCTTCTCCTGCTACAATGGACAGGATAAAGGCACGTTATCCTCTAAATGAATTACAGAAAAAGATAATTAAACGTTATGAAAAGCAAGCACCAGGAGAGCTTGCTCATATTGATATGACAAAGGTTCCCAAAGACATAAGGTGCTTTTTTAAAACCAAAGAACTTTATGCTGCAGCTGTTTGTGATGATTGTACAAGATTGACTTATGTTGAGATACTAAAAGATAAAAAGGCATCAACTTTGACTTACTTTATGGCACGTTCCTTATCATGGTTTAAACAAATATATAATTTTGAGTTTGATGCTATAATGTCTGACAATGGACCTGAGTTCAAAGGAACACTTGAAAGAGAGCATCCATTTGAAACAATGTGTAATGAATTAGGTATAAAACACATCTGTACCAGACCTTATAGACCTCAAACTAATGGCAAGATAGAAGCCTTTTGGAAGATTATCAAGAATGAATTCTTTTATCCTAATTCATTTGACTCTGAGCAAGACCTTATTATGAACCTTGGAAACTTTTTATTTGAATATAATCATTTAAGAAAGCATGGTGGGGTGAACTATGAAACACCTTTTGATAAGCTCCAAAAAGTTACCAAATTATTGAGCTAGTACACCTGTCGCCCTTAAATATGCGATTGAGACTATCATTAAAGGTTCTGAGATGTCATTTCAGGATGCCGTTTCATTTGAAATAAACAACGTAAGCCTACTTTGCGCAACGGAAGACAAGCTTGAAGGGACAACGGCATTCCTTGAGAAGCGTGAACCTATTTTTAAGGGAAAATAAAAAAAAACTTGGAGCTGGCAGACTGTCAATGTTATAATGCAGAATTCAAGGAGGAATATAATTATGATTAAGACATTTGCCGCTCTGTTTTCTTTATTGCTTACTGTCTGTCTTATTATTGGCTGTGCAGGACAACCAAAAGATCTTCAAATGGTTGATACTACTGGAGGGGGCACAAGGACAATAACTTTCCCGAATGGAACTATCATTGGAGGAGCATCAAAAGGTCAGGCAAGTAAGCTCGCCCAGATTTTCGTTGACTCCCATAACATGGGGATGGAAGAGCTTGAATCCCTGAAAACATCAAACCAGAAAATAAAAGATTCCACACAGAGAATTGAAGAGTCAAACAAGAAAACTCTTGAAACAACCAACAAGAACTTTGAGACTGCTCAAAAGGCTCTAGGCATCATCGAGCAGTTATCAAAAAAGCAGGGAACAGGGGAGATAACCATTTTTTTCCCCATAAGAGAATGCACTATAGAGGATAAATCTTTTGAATATGAGCGCCTTGTAAACTTCACAGATTATCTGGCAAGAGAAAGCGCAGGCAGAAAAGTGCTTCTTGTTTCCATAGGAAGCGCTTCGGCAACTGGTGACAGTAAGCTCAATCAGTTTCTCTCCAAGAAGCGTTCCGAATTCCCAATCGATATAGTTGACAAGTATCTCATTAATGTATCACACGAGTTTTACAAGATTTTCAGTATCGGCGATACTTACAGTCCTAAAAATGCAACTATGGATGAACATCAAAGATACCAGCATGTGCGGGTAATAGCATTTTACGAAACCGATGACCTTACTCAACTGCCTGAAGAAATCAAATAAAAATAATAGCGTATAGAATTTTCTATTTTTTAAAAAGTTTCTTATAGAATTCTACCGCCCTGTTTATTCCCTCTTTGAGAGGAACCTGCGGTTGCCATCCGAGGATTTTTTTAGCCTTCCCGGCATCAAGGCAGATTCTTTCTATCTCGCCTAACCGTTTGTCAGCAAATATAGGTTTTATATCAACTCCTGCGGCATCACGCACAGCTTCGAATATTTCTATATCCTTTATCTCTTTAGCCCAGCCGAGATTTATAACCTCGCAATCCCCCTTGCTTAATGAAAGCAGGTTTGCCCTTACGATATCAGCAATGAAGACATAGTCGCGTGTCTTGTTCCCGTCACCGAATATTTTCGGCGTCACGCCAGTGAGCATCTGCTGGGAAAAAATTGCAACAACTCCCGCTTCACCGTGCGGATCCTGCCTCGGCCCATAAACATTGGGGTATCTCAACACTGTGTATTTCATCCCATAAAGCCTGCCATAAAGGGAGAGATAATTTTCAAAAACAAACTTTGAAAGACCGTAAGGGCAAAGCGGTGCGACAGGATGGCTTTCATCGGCAGGACACTTCTGAACTTCGCCGTACACAGCGCCTCCTGTGGATGCAAACATTATTTTTTTTGTCCCTGTCCTCTTGCAGTTCTCGAGAAGGTTTAGTGAACCAAGCACATTAACATCAGCATCATAGCGTGGATCGTCAACAGATTTCCTCACGTCCATCTGTGCAGCATGATGAAAAATCACTTCAGGCTTTTCCCTGTCGAACACATCAGCCAGTTTCTCATCCCTTATATCCATCTTGTAAAATCTTGCCTTCGGGGGGAGATTCCTTTCATGCCCAGTTGCAAGGTTGTCAACTATGGAAACTTCGAAACCATCATCAATAAGACCATCAGCAACATGTGATGCTATAAAGCCGGCACCACCCGTAACAAGCGCCCTTTTCATTTCATTTTCTCCCTTATTTTTAAAATAATATCTACAGCATGTTTAAGATCAGCAGCAATATAATCAGGTTCTGCTTTCCATTCATCTCTTTTCAAATTTGCTTTTTCTCCCCTTCCGGTCATGACAAGAATAGTCTTTGTTCCTGCTGCAACGCCCGCTTCCACATCTGTCATATAGTCGCCGACAAAGAAGGTTTTTGAGAGGTCGAAGTTAAGTTCACGGCTTGCCGCGATAAGAAGCCCTGGCCTGGGTTTCCTGCATTCACATCCTTCCTCTTCCCTGTGGACACAATAAAAAGTCTTCTCCACCCTGCATCCGCCAAGCCTAAGCTCAGCATGCATTCTGCTATCTATCTCATAAAGTTCACTTTCAGACAGCTCGCCCTTGTTTACTCCGGATTGATTTGAAACAATGGCACATCTGATATTGTTTTCTGCCAGTTGTTTCAGCGCCTCTATTGAGCCGGGCAGGAACTCAAATTCATTCCATGATGAAATATATTTTCCATCGAGATTCCTGTTGATTACTCCGTCTCTGTCTACGAGAACAAACATCAGGATTTAAGGGAATCCCTTATGCGCGAAAAAATCACATGGCAGATAATCAGATGAAGATCCTCTATTTTCTGCATATTGTTGCTCGGCACGATTATGCTAAGATCGCAGAGGTCTTTCATTTTCCCGCCTTCATACCCTGTGAGTCCCACGGTTTTTGCACCGTTCTCCCGTGCCGTCTTAAAGGCATTAAGAACATTCGGGGAGTTGCCGCTCCCGCTTAATCCAAAGGCAATATCATTCTTTCTTACGAGATTCTTAAGCTGTTCTGAAAAGATATACTGGTAATCATAATCATTCGCATAGGCAGTCATAAGAGGGATGCTGTCGGAAAGAGATATGACTTTAAATCTTTTTTCTCCGTCCACAACCGTACCCTTGCCAAGATCGCAGACCATATGCGAAGCTGTAGCAGCACTTCCCCCGTTCCCGAAGAGGAATACAGTATTGTCATTTCTGTATGCCTGCGTGAGAAGCGTTATCATCTCTTCAATCTTTTCAACCGGTATTTTCTTTATGATTGAAGAAACATCTTCAAGATATTCTCTTGTATCCATGATTTTAGGTATGTCCTTCCTTTTCTAATGATTGATATTGAAAATTATCTTTGTGCCGCCACGTTCAAAGTTAAACTTCAGCTCCTGCAGCATTGGAAGAGCTTTCCGCACTTTTGGTTGTTTGTCATAAGGACAGTAGAGAAGTAAAAAACCTCCTCCGCCCGCGCCTGCTATCTTTCCGCCAAGAGCCCCTGCATCAAGAGCCTTTTTGTAAATATCATCAATGAAGCTGTTGGTAATCTTGCTTGCAAGGTTCTTCTTAAAATTCCAACCCTTTTGAAGGAGATGGCCGAAGTCGTCAATCTTTTCCTCCAGCAGGCTCTCCTTCATCTCCGACACCATATTTTTCATCTTGCTAAGAGTGTCGCAGAATGTGTTTATGTTTTTTTTCTGCTCCGAGAGGATATTGCTCGCTTCCCTTTTTTTCCCGGTGTAGAAAAGAAGCAGGTTACTGTTAAAGCGCTCTTTGACATTCTCATCGATTTCAACGGATTCAACAATCACACTGCCATTCTCCTTGAATGTTATCTGGCGAAGGTTACCATAGGCAGCTATATACTGGTCCTGCTTGCCGATAGGCTTTTTGAGGATATCTATCTCTATTTCACAAGCCTCGCGGGCAAGTTCCTCGGCAGTTTTAAGAATCCCTTTGTAGGCATACATGGCATTGAGCAGCCCCACCATAACAGCGCTTGAAGATCCAAGCCCTGAACCCGTGGAGGGGATATCAGCCATCGTAGATATTTCAACACCCCCGTCTATCCCCACTTTCTTAAGCCCTTCCCGAACAAGGTCATGCCTTATCTCGTCAACGTGGCTCACCATCTCAGTCGTCGAATAGCCAATCCTTATCATCTTGTCGAAACGTTTTTTTATGATAACGTATATATACTTGTCTATTGCTGAGCTTAAGACAATGCCGCCTCCGAAATTCTCATAATAATCCTTAAAATCCGTACCGCCTCCGGCAAAGCTGATACGTAAAGGTGTCTGTGAAATAATCATATCAATCCATTACCTTAAAAAGCTGTATGATTCTAGTACTTTTCCCCATTCCCTGCAGGCATTACTGTAATTCTCAGGAGTTCCTATATCAATAAAATATTCATTGATTTTATATCCATAAATCCTCCCAGTCAACTTTGGAAGCACATCAAAACCAAAGTCCATTTTTCCTTCCTGTCCGATTATATCAAATATTTTCCTGTCAGCAATATATACTCCTGCATTGGCCAAATTCCCCGGAGGGTTTTTTATCTTTTCATGGAAACCGGTTATAAGGCCATCAGAGCCCATGGATACTATTCCGCATTCCTCTGGTTTTGCAGCTTTAAAAAGTCCGATTGTCATAACTCCTTTATGTTCTTTATGGGCTCTAAGCATACTTCCTACATCAAGACAGGTTAAATTGTCAGCATAGGCAATTACAAACTCCGTGTCATTTCCAATCCATTCCTTGTTGGCAAAAACCGTACCTGCACTCCCCATAAGCTCCTTTTCATAGAACAGATTTATCTTTAGCCTGGTATTAACATTTTCTACGTACTCTCTCACTGCCTCAGGATGGTAATGCAGGTTGATTAACAGTTCATCTATTCCGTACCTTTCAAAGAGCCTTATCCAGTAATAAAGAAGAGGCTTGCCTTCAAGAGGAACAAGGCATTTTGGAATATTGTCAGTAAGAGGCCGCAGGCGTGTACCAAGACCGGCGGCAAGAAGAAAAGCTTTCATCCCGCTTTTCTTTGAAATGGGAAAACCAGAAGCGTAGCAAAGAGTATCTTAATATCGAGCCAGATATTCTGATTTTCTATATACTCAATATCATACATGACACGTTCGTCCACAGAGTCGATATTCCCGCGCACTCCGTTAACCTGGGCAAGTCCTGTAATCCCGGGTATCATCTCAAGCCTTCTTCTCTGCCAACTGTTATATTGGTCCACATACAGGGCTGTTTCCGGGCGGGGGCCAACCATTGTCATATCCCCCTTTAACACATTGTAAAGCTGAGGAAGTTCGTCTATGCTGAATTTTCTTAGGTACTTGCCTATGCTTGTGAGTCTTGGATCATCTTCCTCAGCCCTTGTAGGAGGCAGGTTAGAAGCATATGTTTTCATAGACCTGAATTTGTACATGATAAATGGGTGACCATCCTTCCCTATTCTTTCCTGCTTGAATATGGCAGGCCCTCGGGAATTAAGCTTGATCAAGAGCACTATGGCGCCAATGAGAGGGGAAAGGATTATTAATCCTGCAAGAGAAAGGATAAAATCAATAATCCTTTTAATAGCATTCTGCCATGCAGGTATTGGCGATTGCTTGAGGCGTATCAGAGGAATATTCCCAAGGTCAGCATAATCTATCTTCTTTGTCATTATCTCAAAAAGATCGGGAACAAGTGTAAGAGTAATATTCTTGTCCTGGCAAAAATAAACGATCTTCATCATGTCTTCCCTGTGGCTACGCGACCTGATATAAATGATCTCATCTACGTGGTTTTTATTTACAAAATCAAATGTGGCATTAAAAAGCTTCTTTATCATCTCAGGATATTTATCTGCTCCACTGCTGCTAGCATCAGGGTTGTTCGTCACCTGTTCCTCTTTTATGGTACCTACAAGACGATACCCGATCTCAGGATGGTTTCTTATTTTGTTTTCAAGCATCTCTCCGGATTTGCCGCCTCCCACTATCAATGTATGGATGATCCCGAATCCTTCTCTTCTCATCCTGTTATGGGCAGAATGCAGAGCAGACCTCATAATAGGGATAAGTATTATCCCGAGCGCACCTGAGTATATGAAAGTCAGCCTCGCATATGTTGACTCCTTAATCAATGACATGTAGGCAAACATGCAAAGTGTTGCAAAAATCCCTGCCCCAACTATTGAAAAAAATTCATCAAACTTGCAAAGTTGTGCCTTGTGGCGGTAAAGGTCAGCTTTTATCAGGAAAAAAATCCAGGCAATAATTCCTACAGTAAAATCATCATAGTAGTTGTCAATGCTTTGGAAAACAAACGGGATTTGGATGATATATCTTGTAATATAGGCTATTATAAAAGATATCGTTATTGCAAGGCAGTCTAAGATCAGTTTATCAAAGACAAATAATTTTCTAATTGTGCTATTATTCATTCCAATCCTGAGACACAGAATAATTTCCTGCAACCGTTTTAGACACTTCTTGATATTTATACAAACAGTCCGTCAGAATTGTAGCTGGGTTAACTTCACATCCGGATCATTGGACATTATCATTGAAACAGAAAAACAGACTACCAGAACGGGCAATAAAATTTAAGTTTACTGGTAGACTTTTTTCGATAATTTTATATCCTAGTCAACCTCTTCTAATGTCTATTGATATACTATAACTCACCCTTGACTTCTCGTTTATTATTTGTCCTGAGAAGTTTCAATGAACTTTATAAGCTTGTCAAGTTCATCCATTTCCTTGTACTGAGGGTCTATCGTCTTAATGGCTTTGAGATGTTCCAGCGCTTTAGGTAAATCCTTTTTCTCTTTAAAATATATCCAGCCAAGAAGTCTGTGCGCTTCAACCATATTGGGATTTACTTCAAGAGTT
Source organism: Candidatus Schekmanbacteria bacterium (assembly GCA_016219965.1). Taxonomy (NCBI): domain Bacteria; phylum Candidatus Schekmaniibacteriota; species Candidatus Schekmanbacteria bacterium. The sequence continues at coordinate 20,326 of JACRJM010000001.1, read as the reverse complement.
CTGTTAAAAAGTTCCAGAGACTTATCATAATCACTCTTATCATAATATACTGACGCGGCTTTAAAGAGCGCTGTTTCGTTTTTAGGATCAACGGTTAATGCACGGTTGAAATACTCGAGAGCATTATCATTTTCCCTTTTGCTGAAATAAATCTGGCCAATGTTAAGCATTGCATAAATATCATTGGGATTGGCTTCAAGAACCTTTTTCAGATTTACAATCGCGTCATCAAGTTTTCCAAGATTGATATACGAATAAGCAAGATACTGATGGAAATTAGTTCTCTCTTTTGACAGGTCTTCTATATATTTATTCCACGACTCAACAGCCGCCTTGTCACTCTTTTTCTTTTCAAGCTCAGCTTTCGACTCATCAATCTTCTTTGTGAGTGCGTCTATATACTTCTGGAAGGCTACGCTGGCAATATCATATTTCTTTTCCTGATATGCAGTTGTAGCCACGAAATATTCCACTTCTGACATGTTTGGATTAAGTGCAAGCTCCTGCTGAAACTCAGCCAAGGCATCAGCCATCTTATTCTGCTTTACGTAAACCTTACCCAGATTATAATGGGCCTCAGGAAAATCTGGTTTCAACCTTAATACCTCTTTAAACTCCTTTTCTGCTTCAACAAGATTTTCTATTTCAAAATAAGAAAGAGCAACACCGATGTGTCCTTCGGGATCGTCCGGTTTAATCTCGAGACCCTTTTTGTATGACACTATAGCCTGATCATATTTCTTATTGTCGTAATCAATTTTTGCCTTAAGATAGTATCCGGTCGGGTCTGGCACAGATGGACCGGTTGCGCACCCGGCAAAAGCCACAAGCATTATGCCCGCAATCAACAGAAAACGCCAATCTCTAAACATCTTACAATCCTCCAATAACAGTTCTTATCAGTTTTTTATTTTATTCCTGATTCTCTTCCTTCAATCTCTGAAGCATCTACATATTAAAAAAACTCTTATATATCAAACAGCTTTGGTGGACAAGTATTTTTTATATTTTTTTTAATCTGGACCCAGATACTCATCATTGAAGTGATAAACACAAAATAGACACTTGAGGGATTGGATTATGGGCTAATTTATTGATTCTTTTCACTTTTCCCAGTCATTGGAACAAACCGGACTCCTGTTATTGTTCTCATTGATATCTTCCCGCTTTTCCCTTTTTCCAGAAGTACAAGGTCCTGAAACACTCTGCCAACAGGTGCAACAAGTCTGCCGTTTTCAGCAAGCTGGTCGATCAATGGTTCAGGGATTTTCTCCGGAGCTGCAGTAAGGATAATTGCATTAAAAGTGGCGTGCTCACTCCATCCGTCGTATCCGTCACCTGCTTTAACTTCGACATTAAGAAACCTAAGTTTTTTCAACCTTGCCGCAGCTACCAAAGCAAGGTCATTGATTATCTCAATGGAATAGACCTTTGCTGCAAGGAGCGATAATATTGCAGACTGATAACCTGAGCCGGTCCCGATTTCGAGAACTTTCTCATCACCTCTAAGCTTCAGAGCTTCCGTCATGAAAGCAACGATATAGGGCTGTGAAATAGTCTGTCCGTAACCTATTGAAACAGGCTGGTCAAGGTATGCATATTCCCAATATGAATTGGGAATAAAAAGATGGCGCTCAACTTTAAGCATTGCATCCAGCACTTTTCTGTCGCGTATCCCCCTTGCTGCAATCTGATCCTTTACCATCTTTTCTCTGAGAATGGCAAAATCCTTCTCACCACTATTTTTGTTCCAGAATAATCCCATCTTATCCATCACCCAATAATGCTTTTACATGTTCTGCTGCACTGCTCTTTAGAGCCTCCGGCCCTCTTTCTTCTTTGGATCCTGTTCCCGGGTAATGGGGATATTCATGGATGCTGAAATATAAAACAGACGGATCACTGTAAACAAGACCGGTAGCCATAAACTTTACCCCCTAATATTATAATATTAATTCAAAACTTCTATATTGGAAGGGTATAAAAGGATTATCTCAGGCCCATTATGCTCTTTTACTTTTCCACGCACTATCACATCTTTTCCTGAATATGTAAGCAAAGGGTTAATCCCGAAGGCGGTAAAGTTTGGAAGATCTTTTATGAAAATAACAGCAGTAAAATCATGCTTATAATCTGTACCGAAGTTCAGGAATATGGCTTTTTTGCCGCGATGTACGCTCAATATCTTTCCCCTTACACTTGCCTTCTGACCCATAACTGAATTTGCATTATCTGCTTTTATGACTTTTTCATCTGCCCATAACCCTGCCTCTTGTGTACGAGTCTGAGCCTCAAGTTTCGCATATTCCTTATATTTTTTGATGCCGCATGGCGGGATGGAAAGTGCTCTGGCTAATCCTTTTTTTAAAAGCTCCTCATTGACGCAGACATTATCTAAATATACATAGGCAAGTGTTCTTCCATATTTATCAAAAGGTTCCTCTTCACAAACATCTATTCTCACCTTCTTTCCCGAAACCAAAGAAGCATTGAAGCTTTTCGCCTCGTTATAGAATGGCTCGCCGATTTCAGGGGTGTCAACTCCGATATATCTTACTGTCACAGAGTTATTCAAAACTATGGTATCGCCATCAATAACATGGGTTACAACATGCAATTTCTCTTGTGAAGATTTCTGCTCAGCGCTCTGCGGGACATCATTTTTCTTCTCTGCTGCAGTAGAGATTCCAGAAAATAAAATCAGGGCAAAGGCAGTGAATAGTAAAAAAACTAAGCCCGCTCTATACCCTAGTTTATTCGAATCCGCTGGAAACATGACAATAGCTTGTCAGCTTGACTTTAAAAATGCAATGAGATTCTGAGAAAAGTCAAATGGGTGATGGAGGGAGGTCTGAAGGAGAGAATATGTAATTGGGGTTTTGTGCGGAAGGGGAAATAACAAGTTTGATTTTTCTTTCTGTAGTATTCTTTATCCAGAAGGCTTCACCGCATTTTATGGTTTCAGCGGATTCATATTTTTGCTGTTTGTTATTCCATATAAAGATACTTTTTGCAGGAATATTTTTCTCATCTTCGCTGATAGTGAGGTTGTCAGCAGATATGGAGAGAGGGAAGGGATTGCCGACCAGATTCCAGCCTGACTCAAGAATTATCGAAGATGGCTCTGAGGATGAAGCAGGATTCCCCGGGATTGTACCTTCGATATTTCCGGAATACATAAGCCAGTAACCTTCTTTAGAATTCAGATCTCCTATGTTTTTTATTTCTTCATACTCTGAAGTTTCACCACCATTAAAGCGGTATATCCTGAAGCGCCCTTTGATATAATCTTTTAATAGAACTGAGTTCTCTTTATTCATTTCATCTGCATTAACCGGGAAGGAAACCATCTTTGACTTCCACTTTGACAAAGGCGCGCCAAGCGCAATTGAATAATAAGGATTGCTTTTGATCAGACCTGAATCTTCATTATAGGCTAAGATTTCACCATCTTCCCCGCACCATATCCTGTAAGCGGCTTCACCCTCTGAATCATTCAAAACTTCAAACCAGCTATTGCTGTAATCACCCTCGTAATAAAATGACCGGAGGATTTTGTTACTCTCTGTGACTGCATAAATGTCTTTTTTATTTTCACTGGTTTCATTAACAGCAATTGAACTAACTTTCTCTCCTTCAGGAAGGCTTGCAAAGACTTGCCATGTGAGTTCATCACCTAAAGAATAAATAAACCCTGCATCCGGGCATACTGCATATAAACGATCTTTCTTACTAAAATAGACAGATGAAATACCTTCACAACTTTCAGGCGGCAACACAGGGTTTACAATATCCTCTCCATTGATTTTATAGAGACCATTTTCCGTAAGTAAGGCTGCGCCTGAAGAAGACTCAAAAGTTAATAAATCTTTGATACTTTCGGAACCGTCCAGAACAATGACCTCCTGCCATTCTTCACCATCAGAAGAGAACAACAGCTTATCAGAAGCAACAGCATATACTCCTTCTGCTCCCCCCGTAAGAGAATAAATCTTGTCAGGATTTGTGATTGCTGATGTTGCTCTCCACTCTCTGTCTTTTTTCTCTCTTATATAAACTGTTCCGTCATCTGTTACTGCAATATAAAAAATCTTATCTGCTGCTGAAAAAGATGTTGCTGAGACTATCATCTCCGATTGCGAAATTATTTCCTCCTTCCAGTTTTTTCCGTTATCTTTGCTTCTGAAAAGCCTCCCTGAATATGTGACTGCAAAAATATTTTTCCCATAATGAGTAACACTTCTTAAATAACCTTTAAGGAGGTTCTGTCTTTCCCATTCAATATCTTTCTTATTCCACACATAAATGCCGTCTCCGAGTGAGCCTCCTATAATCCGGCTACCGGGAAGATATTCTGCCAGACATGTAATGAAAAGCTCTCTATTGCTTATTTTCTCCCATTTCTCACCTCCGTCATAACTTCTGAAAACCCCTCCACCTAAAACTGCGGCAAAGATAAGGCCCTTCTTTTTTTTTGAGACAAGTATTGAAACTGACTGCGCACCTTTAAGGTCATACTGCGGTGCTATGGACTTTTCACTCCAGTTCTCTCCTCCATCTTCGCTGATAAAGAGATTATTTCCTGCTGCTGCATATATTTTATTCGGCACCCATGGATCAGGTGCAATTGAGGTTATTTTGAAATCACTTAATTTTTTTTCTCCTGCTTTCCATCTATTTTTTTCTTCAACTAATGCAACCATCCCGCCGCGGCTCAATGCGGCATAGATACGTGACGGAAAGTAAATATCTGCAACGCAAAGTGAAGCGCTATTCTTGCTGCTGAAGTGATAGATTTGTTTTACTTTGCCGTAGCTTGCAACTTCATAAATTGCCTTTCCGGCAGAAATATAAAGTTTCCCCGAATCATCAGGGGCAATATCAAAGGATTTGATTTTATCTTTTCCTGAAGAAAATATTTCTTCCCATGAAGCACCTGCGTCAGTGCTTTTAAAAATCGCTCTCTCAGTTGAATAATAGAGAAGTCCTGCTGCATTGATTGAAGTTCTAACCGTACATGAGCGGTTCTTTATCCCGGTATCTCCGTAAAATATATTATCCCATGTCTTTCCCCTGTCACAGCTCTTGAAAAGCCCCTCAGTCGCATCTGCTGCATATACAGACTCCCCTCTTATATCCACGTCAACTGATACGATGTAACCCTGCCCCGGAGGATTCGCATTTGTCCATCTGTTAAAGCCTGTCCATGGAAAGGCTTCACTATTAAAAATCATGACAAGAAAAAAGATTGCCGCAGCAAGTTTCAGTTTTATCTGATTTTGAAAAAATCCGGTCATAAAGATTTAATGCTCTTTAATATGCGAGCATAATCCCTCCTGTAAAAATTCTTTTTTGACATTGTACTGAAGATGATGTGGAAGAGATTTCCGTCACTCCCTTCAAGATATATATGCCATTCAAAGAACTTATCATCTTTTCCCAAACTGCATCTAAGGGCAAACCTGTAGCCCCATTCTCCATTGCACGTATTAAATTTTCTTATAGATGACACGGATATTTTTCCTGAATCAAGCTCAGTATGCCGCAGGAATTTCACAGTCTCCAAAAGGCTTGTCCCCTCTTCTGTAGTCTTCATCAATGAAAGAGATATTACAGACGTTCCTTTTTTCTTTATGAACATGACAGAGGAGTCATCGCCTCCTGATTCTTTTTTCCATCCACGCGGCAATGTTATGCTGAATGTGCCAAGCTTAATTGTTTTGCCGCTTAAACTTCCGGCTGAACCGCATAATTTATTTTCTGTTAAGCTTTGGGTTCTGCCGTATGATTGAACGGAGAAAATAATAAACAGTAACAGCACTAACAAGAGGCATGAAGCATAAATGTTAAACTTGTTTTTACTAGTTATTGTCATAGTGAAATTTACGGAGGTGGAGGCGGTGAAATTGGCGGAGGAGCCTTAAGCTTTTTTTTAAGCGATATCATCTCTACGAGCCCGGGCAAAAGCATATCTTTGGACGGTCCATACATATAAAGTTGTTCGTCATGTTGAGACTCCCTTTCAGAGGCCTTTGCCAGACCTTTGTAGAGAGTGTTATCAGGAAAGATCATATCCGGATTTTCTGTTTCTCTCCGGAAATTCAAAAGCTCAACACCTTCGAGGAACTGCTCAATGTCTGATTTATCTGTTTTTCTAATCTCCGGCACATTCATATCTTCTTTAACTACTGCCATCTCTCCAGCTGATGCATAGACAGGTTCTCCGGGCCCTGTTGCCCCTCTATTCCTGACTTCAACATTGCCTTCGATAACCAGCACATCAGTTTCCTGAGGATTCCGGACCAATACTATAAAATCAGTCCCTCTTACCCCGCATAGAGCAGTAGGAGTAACAATCTCGAAATCCGATTCTTCTCCGGAAATTTTTTTCACAATTATCCTGACCTTCCCGGCAACAAGCTCCAGCATATCAGGGTGCTTTATTTCTCCATCCCCTGAATCTCTGAATGACTCCCTGAATGTGAATTGAGAGTTTTCAGCAATCATTACAACATCGCCGTTACGTATAAGTGCCCTCGCGCTTCCTCCATTGCCTGTGGTTATTTTATCTCCGCTATAAAGCCTTTGTCTTAATGCAGGCTTCAAAATCATCCCTCCATTGGCACCTTTTATAGTCACGACACCATTAAAACCAAGCAATATGCCGGCAGCCGTTGCGCCATAGATGTTATAATTAACCAATATTATATAAAAATAGCAAATTAAAAGGCAAAAAAAATTGCGTATCCAACTCTGCATTTTTTTCGTAACTCAGGTTTTAAAGAAGCTGTTCAAACTCTTTGCTGACTGTGATGCTGCCCTTCTTTTTATAGTTCTCCACAATCCTGTTTAAAATCATCTCAGTCTGATTCTGGATTACAGACGCTCTCATAGAGCTCTTGCGAGATTCAAAGTCCGACCGGCTTACAGGGAGTTTATTATTCAGAACAATAACGTATGCTCCGTTTTTATCAATTACATATCCTGCTCTCTTTGTACTATTAAGAGCAAACATCGCTGCTGTAAAAGCACCTCTATTCTTTATATCAGAAGAAACATTGCTTCTCAAAACCATTCCAGTTGTCTCTACAGTTACCTTGTCAGCGGAGGCAATATCATTAACCGACTCTCCTTTGTTAATTCGCGACACTATCTCCTTTATATGGGAATCAAGGCTTGCCATTCCTCTCTCACTCTTATATCTTTTCTCGACCCTTACCCTTACCTCTTCAAACTTGGGGTCATGGGCGCTTTCTTTCTTAATAAGCTTTATAACAGCGCATGATGCACCTAGCCTTACAGGCTCGCTTATTTCTCCATCTTTAAGGGCATAAGCTGTAGTGTAAAATTTCTTCGCATTTTCTATCCCCTCGATATCTTCATCCTGATAGATCTTGGTCCGTACCGGTCTGATTTCAAGCGATGCTTCTGATTTACCTCCAGTCCATTCTTTCCTTATTTCAGAAGCCTTTGCAAGCACCTCATCTTTACCCTTTTCTCTTTTCATTCTGTCTATTACTTCATCTTTGACATATTCAAAAGGTTCAGCTTCCCCGGGTTTAATTTTCTTTTCTACCTTTATTATGTGGTACCCGAACGATGATTTTACAAGGCCGCTTATTTCCCCTTCCGCCAATGAAAAAGCTGATTTCTCAAATTCAGGATCCATCTCTCCTTTTCCAAAAAATCCCAAATCACCGCCGGTTGCTGTTGCAAGAGGCTCCTCGGAATGTAACTGGGCAAGTGCTTTGAAATCCTTTCCTTTTTTTGCTTCATCAAGAACCTTTTGCGCTCTGCGCTTGATCATCTCCTCTTCATCAGGTTTTGTTCCCGGCTTTACAATGAAAAGAATATGACTTGCTTTTATCTGTTCATCTTCAGAGCTATAATCATTCTGATTGGAGTTATAATATTCTCTTGCCTGCTGTTCCGTGACTGATATTTTGCTGTTTATATCTTTGGGCGTTACCAGAACGTATTCAATATCAGCGCCGTCTGGAAGTTTATATTTGCTCACGTTATCTTGAAAATATTTCTTCAGTTCATTCTCGGGAACAGTCTGGGAAGCCATATAAAAATCAGGTGGATAATAACAGTATTGGGCTTCCGCCTTTTCATTCTCCTTAACATATTCTTCCCACAGCTCGGTATCGCTTACCACAGCGGAATCTTCAACCATCCTTTTTAGCTTTTCAGAAGCTATCTCTTTTTTCTGATCCTCGATAAAGCTCTTGGGATCAATGCGGTTTCTTTTTAAAATAGCTATCATCTGGTTTTTATCTATATTGCCCGAAGAATCCCTGAACACTTCATAGGATTTAAGTTTCTCAACAAGTTCTGAATCGCTTGCCTTAATGCCCATATCAACGGCTGCCTGATCCATTACCTCTTTGTTTATTATATTGTTAAGTACCATCTTTTTGAGATCCATGCGTGCAAGGAATTCATCAGCTTTATCTTTAAGCTGGCTGCGAAAATAATTTTCAGTCTGTGCGAGCTGTTGTCTGTATGCATCATAGGAAATTATCTTCCCATTGACTTCAGCTACCATGCCCCCTTTAGCAGCATCCTTACTGCTCAAGCCGTAATATGCAACGAAAGAAACTATTATTATAAAGAAAACAGGTGAAATCCATCTGCGGTGCTTTCGCATTAAATCAAGCATTTACTTTGTACTCCTCGATATTATTTTTATTCCAAGTTCATCAAGCTGTTTCTTGTCCACATCGGACGGTGCGTCTGTCATAAGACACGTTGCCTTCTGAGTTTTCGGGAATGGGATTACCTCTCTTATTGAATTTGCCCCGGAGAGGATCATGGCTATCCTGTCAAGCCCGAAGGCTATACCGCCATGAGGCGGGGCGCCGTATTGAAGTGCATCAAGGAGAAATCCGAATTTCAGCCGCGCTTCATCAGGTCCTATGCCTAAAGCATCGAACATCTTTTCCTGCACATCCCTGCGGTGGATCCTGATACTTCCTCCTCCGACCTCGGAGCCGTTAAGGACCATATCATAAGCCTTGGCTCTTATCTTTGAGGGATCGGAGCTAAACAATTCGATATCCGCGTCAACGGGAGATGTAAAAGGATGATGCATCGCCATATATCTTTTCTCCTCAGGGCTGTATTCGAGCAGAGGGAAATCCGTTACCCAGAGGAAGCTGTACTTTGAGCTGTCAATCATACCCTTGTCCTTCGCAATCTTAAGACGAAGCGATGACATGGAGGGATAAACAATGCCAGACGAATCAGCCTCGATAAAAAGCACATCGCCCGGCTTTGCATCAAGCCTTTCCCTCAGTTTCGCAATCTCTTCAGCATTTAAAAATTTGGTCACAGGGGACTGAAGTTCATTTTCAAGAACCTTCATCCACACAAGTCCCTTGGCTCCCTCAGATATCGCAAATGCCGTAAGGTCATCAAGTTCCTTACGTGTCATGCCGGAACAACCCTTTGCATTGAGCCCGCAGATTATGCCTCCAGATTCAACCGTCTGGTTAAAAACCTTGAAGCCAGAACCTTTGAAGATGTCGGTCAGGCTTTTAAGCTCCATTTCAAACCTTGTGTCAGGCTTGTCGTTGCCGTAACGGCTCATGGCGTCTGCGTATGAAAGTCTAGGGAATGGCGTATTTATGTCTATTCCCATAACTCTCTTGAATATATCTTTGAAAAGTCCTTCCATAACCCGGTAAATGTCTTCCCTGTCAATGAATGACATCTCGATATCTATCTGTGTGAACTCAGGCTGGCGGTCTGCTCTCAGATCTTCATCCCTGAAACATTTTACTATCTGGTAATATCTTTCAAATCCCGCCACCATTAATATCTGCTTAAAAAGCTGAGGAGACTGCGGCAGAGCAAAGAACTTTCCCGGGTTAACCCGGCTTGGAACAAGATAATCACGGGCCCCTTCAGGAGTACTCTTTGTAAGGAACGGGGTTTCAATATCAAGGAAACCTTCCTTGTCAAGATACTCGCGCACGACTTTTGTGATGTTGTAACGCTGTATTATTTTCTTTTGAAGCGATGGTCTTCTAAGATCAAGATAGCGGTATTTAAGCCTTACATCTTCATTTACCGTCGAATCATCTTCTATAAGGAACGGCGGAGTCTGTGCCGTATTCAATATCCTCAGCTCATCGGCGATAACCTCTATTTCTCCGGTAGGCATTGACGCGTTCACAGTCCCTTCAGGCCGGGGCCTGACTTTGCCTTTAACTGCAATTACATATTCAGAGCGGAGGTTGCCTGCCTTCTCATGGGCCTGTGCACATGCTTCCGGATTAAAAACCATTTGTGTAATCCCGGTCCTGTCGCGGACATCAACGAATATCACACCGCCATGATCACGCCTTCTCTGCACCCACCCCATAAGGGTAACATTCTTTTCCTTATCACTGCCGCGAAGATCACCGCAGTAATGAGTTCTTGCCAAACCTTCAAGATTATCCATAGTCGCACCCAATCATTTCATTAAGAACAAATAATAAGAATAATAAATAGCTCAAGATAGCGGAGATTACAGTCTAAAAGGCACCATTGTCAACTTGAAAAAAACAGGGGAAAGCATTCTCTTACAGTAATTAATAATTCAGGATTTATTTCTTTGTTAAGAAGGTAAGTTGAAATTTTACTTATTGCATCTTGCCTGCAACTTATAATCGAGGTTACAGAATCATATTTCCTTTTCCGACTTATTCAGTGTGCTAGTTACTATTAAAGCTACGCAGCATAAAGAACCACACCTTCTCCTACTGCACTAAACATCTTTTATTTTAAATTTCTTGATATCAATACTACTAACAGTAATTTCAATTACTTTTTTTAATTTGAATAGTCTTGTAATTCCTGGATTTCAAATCTGTAGATTTTTTTACCCTGACAACTGCACTGCCGGATTTAAGTTTTGTCGGTAATGTTATATCTATTTTTTCATCACTCCAGGAAACGATATCAGCCTTTTGGTTTTTGTCGTTCTGTTTGATAAGCACTACTCCCTGATATTCCCCGAAGTTTTTGCCATTTACCGCAAGCACTCCTCCTGGCTCGCTTTTCCTTTTGCTTAAAGAAGAAATAACAGCAGGTTTGCTCGGATCATACATATAAAAACCACGACCTGCTAAGGACATATACAGAGTCCCATTAGAAAATTTTATATCCTCAAAATGAAAATTTCCCCCTGCCGTTGTATATAATTCTATGATTTTCATTGAGATTAGATCAACAACAAGTATTCCATCCTTGTCTATGCCACCTGCCCAATCTCCATTTACATACGCCTTATTATCTGCAATATAGAAAGGACCAGTTGATTCGCCGCCAAAAAGAGCCTCATAAGATGGCGCTGCTGGATTACTTATATCAATTTTATATACATCAACACCTATTAAAGCATATATATAGCCATCCACATACATCAACTGGCGGCAGACAGCAGGGATTTTTTGCCCCACTAATACAGGGTTTGAAGGGTCTGATACATCTATTACCTGAAAACCTTTACCGGAATCTGCTTTGTCCCCAACATATGCGTAATTCCCGGAAACATATATTCCACTAGGCTCATTGCCAATATTAATGCTACCAAACAAAGATGGCAATGATGGATCTGAAATATCTATAAGTTCTAAATTACTTCCAAATGTCACAAATGCAATGTTATTTGAGACATAAACATGGCTCGCATTTCCCGTATTATAACTTCCTAAAAGGATGAGTTTTGAAGGATTTGACACATCAATAATCTGAAGTCCATTATTCCAATCTGCAATATAAGCAATCCCATTCTCAACATAGACATCTTGTATACTAGTATCGTTTTCTATATACATTCCCACACGTTTAGGTTTTGTTTGGTCTGAAATATCTAAAATTAGCAATCCATCGCGCCAAGTTGATATATAAGCAATATTGTTTACCATAACAAATGTACCAAACGAATTGTATTTCTCTTTATAACTATAAGACCCTATTAGTTTCTTTGAAGATAGTTCTGTTATATTATCTGTTGAATAATCAAACCCTAAGAGAAACAAGCTTATGGGAAATATTAAAAGGATAAGAAGACTTTTTCTTTTGTTCATCTTATACCCTCCGGTATAATTCAAAAATATATACACATTTTAGTTTGTTGAAAAAATGCTTCTACCCAAGGCTTTCTCAATGTCAGCCTTATGTCTTGCAACTCTCTCAGGGGATGTATGAAAGTATTTGAATAAATACTCAACTGAACCTGTTAATTTTTGCTCATCCACATATTTATAATCGCTGTTTTTTAGTTCATTCTTCAAGTACTCATACATTACCTTCATAAAAGAAACTTTATATGCCTTTGGGATCACGTCTGAAATCTTTATAAAATCTTCCTTGATTGTGTTAGATTTCCATTGAAACTTATCTATAATTTGATTCTTAATAAATGCAATGTTTTCATTTTCCATTCTATCTCTTGCATCCTGAGTTATAATGGGCTGCATAAATCCTTCATCTTCTACATACCCCTGTATATCTTCTTCTTTAATTGGTCCTGCCTGATATGGGATGAGGTCTTCCCCCGCCGCCATACATTTATAATTAATATTAGAAAAGACTATTAATAAAATCAAAATTTCAAATATTGATATTCTTTTTTTCATAATTACCCCCTTAGTGATGGAATATTTAATTCTTTTCTGCTCCATTTTCTATCCATTCTTTTATTAATTCTATTTTTTCATCATCCCATTTAGCCCATGGTGGCATAAGGTAGCTCTTGCCTACCAGACTGTCTATCAAAGGGCTTTCTTCCGGCTTGGTTGCTGAAACAACATCTTTATGCCTGTAACTTCCTTTTTTTAATCCTTCATAAGAGGTTAAAGATATTCCTCCAAGAGTCCCGTGACATCCAATGCAATTGCGATCAAATAGAGGCTGAATATCACATTGATATGAAACGCCCGCTTCGCCACCAGGAACTTTTACTAATTCCCGATTAATTGATTTTCTTCCATCATCAAAAATAACAGTTGTCATAACAACATGCTTTCCGGAACAGAATTCATGTTCGGGATTTAACTGAGATGAAAAAGAGCCATCACCAAAATCCCAGAGAATAGATTTTATGGCTGGAAGATTATTGTCAGGAGCAATTTTAAAAGAATACCTATTATCTATCTCATTGGAAGTTTCTGAATTAATATCAAAAGCTATATTTGTTTCCTCAGGTAACTTTTCTAGCTGGTTTTTTATAAGAGTTAATTGTGGAATAAATAAAGATGCAAGTAATGTCCCTTCTTTTCTATCAAGTAAACTCAATGTACCCTGAATCAGGTTTTTTGTTTCTTCTGACTTATGATTTTTTATGCTTAAGGCCAGCTCATCAAGTTTTACATTTATCATTTCTCTTGCTGATTTTTTCTGCACAGAGGAGGAAATCCATGACAATAATTTCTTAAAAATATTCCCCTGAATTGGAACATTCGAAAACTCGTCATCTTTAATTTCTGACAGTTTTTCTTTTAAACCATTGATTCGCGATAGAAACGACGGATTAAAATAATCCGCATGTGGTAGGATATAGTAATCTGCGCTCATACCTCCTGCCATCAGCACCCTTCCGTCATCAAGCAAGACAAGCTCCGGATCATCCCTGCATACCGACATTCTTCCTGTAAGGTTGAATTGCTTCTTTTCAGGATTAAATATTTCCGCAGACGAATGGAAATCATAAAGATTTGAGCCTCCTGCTGCCAGCACTCGTCCGTCATCAAGGACTTCTGGCTTAAAATGGTCGCGTGGAACATTCATTGATGGTGCATCTTCAAACTCGCCTTTCTTCACATCAAAAATCTCACACACTGATAATGCCTGTCTGTTTACCAATGGATTATTCATTGCCCCAAAAACCATGACATTCCCATTAGAGAGTTTTGAAATTCCATGTGAAATTCTCATATTCTTCATCATAGCTGATTCAATAAATTTACCTGTTTTGGGATCATAAATTTCAGAGCTTTTTAATACATCTATCCCTTCAGCACCCCATTTAGACGTGCCACCGGTAATTAATATCCTCCCGTCATCAAGAGTTATTGCTCTATGAAAAACTCTCTTTGAAGTCATCTCTCCACAAATCTGGAAGTTGTTGGTTTTAGAATCAAATATTTCTGCAGATTTTAGAGTGGTAAAATTCCCGTCATCAGAATAACCCATTCCACCAGTTACCAAAACTCTTCCGTCTGGTAAAAGATTTGCCGTGCATCCTCTTCTGCCATAGTGCATTTTCCCGGTTAAACTGAAAACTCCTTTTACCGGATCATATATTTCAACAGAATTAAGAGCTTTCTCTTCTTTCTTACTCTCGTCTCCCCTACCCCCAACAATTAACACTCTTCCATCATGTAATAAAACAGAAGTGTGTCCCCATCTCACAGAATTTAACTTGCCTGTAGGAAGAAATTTCCCATTACGTGAGTCAAAGAGTTCAGCAGTTGAAAGAGGGGCAAGCCTGCCGGAAATGCCTCCTGTTATCAAGACCATCCCATCATTCAATTTTTCCATAGAAAACATATATCGCGGCACATTCATGAAACCGGCAGGCTCAAACCAGTCTTCTGTAAACTTATCAGTTTCTGCCTTTTCACCCTCGCCGGGATTTGTTCCAGACTGGATTTCTGCAATATTTAAAACATCATCTCCATCAGAGTCCTTGCCTTCAACTTTAAACAAAGCCTCCACTACTATGTCTTTTACGTCTTCCTTTTTTTCCTTTTGGAGGCGAGCTAATGTTTTAAGCATCTCTATTTCAATATCCTTGCCATAAGGATTTCTCGCCGGCATTTTCAAGGTATGGCATAGTTCACAACCATATTTGATTGTTAAGCCTGAACCCTGATAAAGTTCATCCCAGTAACAGGTTAGATATTCATTTGAAGCTTCCGTATAAAGAATACTAACAACCGACATAACAATAAAAAAGAAAAGATATTGTTTAATTTTACGGCTCAACTGTCACAGTCTCCTTGCAGGCTTTTTTTGTAGAACTTACATAGTACTTAGTAACATATTTTTTCACGTTATTTGTTCCACCATACGATGTCGGTGGCTCGGTTTGAATTATTGTGTCTGCTCCATTTCCGCTAGCGTTTTCGGCGCACACAATAGAGCCATAGTCGACATAAGGTTTTCCAGTACAATCTGTTGTGTTCCCACCATCTCTCGTTAACCATACTCTTCCAGAAGTATCTACTCTCGGTCCAGTAGATCTATCAGGATTCGTTGGTAGTCCATTGCAATTTGTTTCTGAATAACCCAATAATCTCCATATTGCTGCTCGTTCTGGGGCATCATCATATCCTTTCTTTAGTCCTACTATGACTTGTTTTGAGCTTGTATTATCTGGCAAGAGCATATCAACAAAACTTTCTTGAGAACTTGAATCCTTCCCGTAGTGATGCGCCAAATATACATCAACTCCATAACATGCATTGTCATACCCAATAAGAGAGGTCGAGCTGGTCCCCTCTTCTCTTAAATCTGCAATATTGTTAACAATGTATTGCTCGGTATTGGCACCGGCACCATTGCCCAACAAATCACCTCCAAAAGCATATCGAAAATTTCCATAGTTAAGTATGCCTACAATACTTGCTTCATTCTCTTTATTAGTCCCTGCTGAAGGGGCATGTGGCCAATCGCTATTGTTCGTAGCTGTTGTCCTTATCCAACGGTCTGCACCATAAATGTAAAGTTTTGACTGCACCGTATTAGTCATTCCCAAGTCAATAAAACTTGTTAAGTTTGTTGAGCTTTCAGTATCATCTGGAAGCTGAATATCTCCTCTTTCTAAATTATAACAATTGGTTGCAGGATACCGGGCAGAGCTTGATGGAGACTCTCCTTCCGTTCCAGAGCATAATTTGAAAATCTTATCTGTGAAATTACCTCCGTAAACAGTGTCATACATTATTTCCCACTTTGCGCTTTCTGCTGAATCATCATACCAATCATAAAATCCTCGATAAACTAATTTCCCTTTATATGTTTTTCCGGGAACAGTATTAGATATTTTCAGGCGTGGATTTGCACCACCAAACAAATCATCGAAGTTCGCCATATGATCCCCATGCATGTGGGTGATAATAACATAATCAACTTCATTTAAATCTTTATCAATAGTATTATTGTTTTCATCTCTAAAATCATTATTTATAATTGTATTTACAGCACTTATTTTACTTACAATGTAATCCTCATCATTATTATTAGCATCACCTGCAACATCCATAAGCGCAGTAATACCTGTTGGACCTACTATTAAAGTTGATTGACCTTTTTGAGTCTCGTGAGTAAGCGCTAAGTGCATTATTGTAAGCCTGTCAGGCTTAGGCACTATTGCATTGTCTTGAAAACTTTCACAAGTGATGTCTGCATGAGAAATATTAATATAAGATGATAGAAACATTAAACAGGTCAGCAAACAGAAGCTTAAACGTTTATAAATATTCATTCAACACCCTCCTTAATTATAAAGTATCCAGTGTAATAAAATACCTTAAATGACATGTAGCAGAATTTTTCCGTATTACTGTGGTTTTGAAAAGGAAAGAAGAAGCTATTGTAAGATAGAAAATTTGATTGATTGATTGATTGATTGCAATATTAAAGCCAAGTTTGCACCTCAATGATTATTTTATACAGAAAATAGCTTGACAAGAAATTATTGTCAACAAAAAATTTTAAATTTATTAAAATTAACAATCTGAAATTCATATAACTATCAGAGTATCAATTAAGCTAAAACAACCAATATTTAGGCTAATCTAACCAAAAGCAACATCCATCTTTAGACCCCTTTTGACAAAGCATTTTAAATATATCATATTGGCCGTAACATTTTTTAACAATAATCAGAACAGGAGATAAGGGAAGATGGGTGACGGCAATAATTCCAAAGAATTTCCGATGGGCGAAGCGGTCCGTGGTGCATACAACCGCGGTGAGGAAGATGAAGCATTAGAGCCTCTTGTCCTTGAAGTCAATGGCGCAAGGCCCGGTGCAATCGGGGACGGCGAATACGTCATATTTTATGACATAAGGGGAGAGAGGGAGATAGAACTCACAAAAAGCTTCACTGAAAAAGGCTTCCATGAATTCAAACGCATTGACAACCGCACGGCAAAGTTTGTCACCATGGTCGAGTATGACAGAAATCTCAAAGCAGATGTGGCATTCCCTCCTGAAGAAAAAATTGGAGATACATTGTGCGAGGTGATATGCGGCAAGGGTTTAAAAGTCGGCAAAATCGTTGAATCGGAAAAGGCAGTCCACCTCAGCTTTTTTTTAAACGGAAAAAGAAATGAGCCTTTCCCCGGCGAGGAAAGGATATTCATACAATCCCGCAAAGATATCACTAATTACGATGCATGCCCTGAAATGTCCATAGACGAGGTTGCATCTGAAGCAGAAAAAAGACTTGGAGAGAAAAAGTTTGACCTCCTTATAATCAATTTTGCAAACATTGACGTTGTAGGTCACATTGAGAATGAAGATGCAGTTAAGAAAGCAGTAGAAGCAGTTGACCATAATATCGAGAGAGTAATAAGGGCGGCGCGCTCGGCTGGCTATCACTGCATCATAACCGCTGACCACGGCACAGTAGAAAAATGGTTTTATCCGGAAGGTACTGTGGACACAGGACATACCGACAGCCCAGTACCGTTTATCCTGGTTCCTCCATCAGATGAATCTTTAAATGACATAAAATTGAGGGAAGGATGCGAACTCACAGACATTGCCCCGACCATACTCGATATAATGGGAATTGAAACTCCACCATCAATGACGGGAAAATCAATCATTGCGGGAAAAAGCTTAAATGCCGGGAAAAATAAAAACCGTGTACTCCTTCTTATTGTTGATGGCTGGGGGCATAAGGATGAAAAGCATGGAAATTTAATTGCCGCAAGCAACACTCCAAACATGGACAATCTAATCAGCAATTACCCCTTCACAACTCTAAAGGCTGCGGGGGAAGCAGTTGGGATGCCTGACGGAACAGTGGGAAATTCGGAAGTGGGGCATCTTCACATAGGCGCAGGAAGAAGACTCTATTCAGATCGTTTGAGGATAGATAAGTCAATAGAAGACCGAGCTTTTTTTAAGAACCCTGCATTTTTGAAGGCAATGAAGGAATCAAAGGAAAATAAAAAACCTCTCCATCTGCTCGGCATAGTTTCTTTTTACAGCTCACATGGTTCAATCAAACATCTCTTTGCCTTAATGGAAATGGCAAAGGAGAACGGATTAAATGAAGTCTATATTCATTCCTTCCTTGGACGGCGCGGAGAACGCCCCGAAAGCGGAAGCATCTATATAAAGCAGGTAGAGGAAAAAGCAAAAATGCTTGGCGTAGGAAAAGTTGTGGATGTTATAGGACGTTTCTGGTCTCTTGACCGCGAAGAAAACTGGGACAGGATTGAAAAAACCTACCGCGCTCTTGCATACAGGGAAGGCGGGATTGTTAAAGGTTGAAATAAACAGCGGGAGTTTGCACGGAAGCACCTTTAAAGTGCAAAGTACAAACTCCCACTAGAGTTTTCTTAATCTAATTTAGGTTTCGGTGTTTCATCTGTCGGAGCTGGAAGTATCGGATACTCTATTTTGGGCTGAGTTCCGGTAGTGCTCCGTAAAAAGGCATCAATCTTATCTATTTCAGAACCAGTAAGGTTAGCTCCCAATTGTGCGGAGCCCATAATGCCTACCGCTTCTTTAAGTTTCCAGACTTTCCCTGAGTGGAAATAGGGAGGAGTAAGAGCTATATTACGAAGCGAAGGAGATTTGAATACATACTCATCAGCCTCGGTATTTGTCACCTTAAACCTGCCTTTATCGCCTGCCATAATTTCAGCCGCAGGGCGCTGGACAACGCCGAATGGGAAATAACCCTCACCTCCCATGTTTATTCCGCCATGACATCCTGAACATCCCTTGTCCATGAATAATCCCAAGCCTTCCTTCTCTGCGGAATTCAGCGCTTTTGCATCACCTTTTAAAAATTTGTCAAAAGCTGAATCAGGAGTAAGGAGTGTAGCCTCAAATACTTCAATGGCATTCGCCATATTTTCAAATGTTACCGGTTCTTTCTGTTCGGGAAATGCTTTTTTAAACATCTCAATATAACGCGGCATGCTGTTTAGAGTTTTTACGACCATGTCAGGATTATTGTTCATTTCAACCGAAGCCTGCACAGGTCCTTTTGCCTGTTCCTTTAAATCCTTTGCCCTTCCATCCCAGAATTGAGTCAGATTAAAAACTGAATTAAGGACTGTCGGTGCATTTCTCGGACCTCTCTTCCAGCCGTGTCCTGTAGATGTCTCCTGAAAATCTGTCCCGGCAAGACCGATGTTGTGGCAGGAATTACAACTGAAGACTCCACTCGCCGAAAGCCTTGGGTCAATATAAA
This sequence comes from Candidatus Schekmanbacteria bacterium, assembly GCA_016219965.1. Classification (NCBI taxonomy): domain Bacteria; phylum Candidatus Schekmaniibacteriota; species Candidatus Schekmanbacteria bacterium. Next base: position 885 of record JACRJM010000001.1, on the reverse strand, counting down.
GCGCTTTACCAAGTTCAATCTTAGCAGGGGAAGCAGGATTTCCCGAAATTGCAGATGGAGTCTTTGGTATAGGTTTAAATGTCTTTTGTGCATTCTCCATAACTTCATCAGATGAATATGAATAATTTACTGCAAAAACAAACATGCACAACAACAACAGGATTAAAGTTTTTCTCATCATTCTCATCATGACATCCTCCTCAGTTAAAAAATTCAATCAGAACAACATCATATCCATCTTCGCACTTTTTGTTTGTACCTCAGATAATCTCCCCCAAACCTTCTTTCCAGTTTTTTCTCTTCATTGATTATAAACCGGTTCGTAATTGTCCATACAAAAAAAGGAATAATGAAAAAAGAAGATAAACAACCCTGCAGGAGAGATGTCCCAATAAGGACAAGTGCAAGTGCCAAATACATAGGATTGCGGCTGTATCTGTAAACTCCCTCTGTTACCAATTGCTCCGGCTCCTCAAATGGATGGAGTGTTGTTTTGGCTTTAATAAAAAGCCGCGGAGGTGTTGCACCAAAAATAATTCCAACAATTATAAAAACAATCCCTGAATAATTATATGGTCTGGGAATTATGTCTGCAATGGGGAAAAGATAGTGCAAAAGGAACATCAATAAAAGTGAAATCAAAAAATATACCGGTGGAATAATTCTTCTTTGTTTCATATTATTTTATCCACTACGCCAATTTACTTCCACCGGCAATTTTTATTTAATCGAATTCACAATCACGGGTTTATCTTTATGGTCTTGTACTTCGCGTTATTATTCTCATTGGTTTCTCCAATAGTTCCGGGGCCGACAGGATTAGCGGTATCCGCATCTGCTTTGGCTATTATGTAGTAGTTCCCTGATATGCCAGAAGGAATTGTG